>NZ_JAKRFY010000029.1:0-83423 GCF_022347805.1 Pseudoalteromonas sp. Of7M-16
GATTATATGGTGCCAGCGCTGATAGTGGTGCTGGATACAATGCCACACAATAGCAATGGTAAAATTGATAGAAAAGCCCTACCTAAACCACAGTGGCAGACGGCCAAAGCATTTGAAATACCCACAACAGAGACTGAGATCAGCCTCGCGAGCATTTGGCAGTCTGTGTTGGATGTAGAGCAAGTAGGTCGTGGTGATAACTTCTTTGCGCTTGGTGGCGATTCAATCAAGGCACTGAGTGTGATCAGTCAAGCACATAAAGCTGGCCTGAATATTGAGATCCCGGCGCTATTTAGGACCGCAAACCTTGGAGAGCTTGCGACGCTGATTGATAGCCATGAAGGCTGTGAAAAATTACCACTGGTACGTCAATCGGATATCTATTCGGGCTTGTCATTTGCTGAGCAGCGTCAATGGTTTTTGTGGAAATTAGCACCGCAAAGCAGCGCCTATCATATTAAAGGCGCGATGATCCTCGAAGGCCAATTGCATCTACATGCCCTGCAGTCTGCACTTGATTACGTGCACAATAATCATGCGGCGCTGCGAACCATTTACAGTGAAGATGCAGATGCACAAGTGACACAGCACATTGCACCTATGGGTCAATGCAAGTACCGTTATTTTGATGCTTCACAGACTTCAGACGACACAACCTGGCGTGATGCATTTGTGGCTGAACCTTTTGTCTTAACACAAGGTGACTTATTCCGTGTCGCCCTTATTAAGCATAGCGAAGGTCGCCATGAATTGGTGGTGGTCATGCATCACATCATTTCCGATGCATGGTCATTGCAGCTGATCATTAATGATTTTGCTAAA
Source organism: Pseudoalteromonas sp. Of7M-16 (assembly GCF_022347805.1). Classification (NCBI taxonomy): domain Bacteria; kingdom Pseudomonadati; phylum Pseudomonadota; class Gammaproteobacteria; order Alteromonadales; family Pseudoalteromonadaceae; genus Pseudoalteromonas; species Pseudoalteromonas sp. Of7M-16. The sequence goes on from NZ_JAKRFY010000029.1 coordinate 823, forward strand.
GCTTACCAAGGTGCGGTAATGGATCAGCCATTGTCGGTATCCGATCAAGGACTACGTTACAGCGATTATGCAAAGTGGCAACGAGATTGGTTCAGTGAAGATATCAAGGCGCAGCAATTGGCGTATTGGCACAATGCCCTTGGAGATGATTTATCGCCACTGCGCCTGCCCAGTGATTTAGAGTCACAACAAGACACTTATCAGGCAGTTACCGAGCAGGTGCAATTAGATGACACCTTAAAGCAGGCGCTCCTCGCCTATGCTAAAGCCAATAATACCAGCTTATTCAGTATCTTGATGTTGGCACTAAAAGTACTGCTGCACCGTTACAGCGGTCAATCTTCAGTGCGTGTTGGGATGCCAATAGCCAATCGCCATAATGTGGGTACAGAGTCTCTGGTTGGCTTTTTTGTCAATACGCAAGTGATCACCACAGAGCTGGCTGGTGATGTGCCATTAAGTGATGCTTTGAAGCAGGTGAAAACCCAGTTGCAAGGGGCCCAGGCACATCAGGATTTACCATTTGAGCAGCTATTGGATAGTCTAGATTTAGACAGAGATCTTCAGCAGCCGTTGTTCCAAGTCATGATCAATCACCAGCGTATGGATGGCGATGCCTTATTTAATTTACCTCAGCTAGAGATGAGCCCGGTGACCGTCAATGCCAGTGAAGCACAATTTGAGTTGGTATTGAATTGCTATGAAAATAGCGATGGCTTGAGCAATGTTGAGTTTGAATTTGCCAAGGAACGATTCAGCCAAAGCCGCCGCAGTGAATTGGCTTTTGCACTGAGAAGCGTATTGGCAGCGATAGTTAATGACAGCGACATGCAAGTTGCGCAGCTGTCACTGATCCCTGATGAACAACAAGCGCAGTTACATGCATTAGCAAAAGGCCAAGCGCATGCTAGTACGCCATTGGTGATAGAGCAATTGCATGAAATTGCCAAGCAACATAAAGCACTACCTGCGGTGAAGTTCGCCGATACTGCGCTTAACTACCAGCAAGTTGCAGATAAAAGTGATCAATTGTCTCACTACCTTAATGAGGTATTGTCTTCACAGGCACAAAAAGTGGTGGCAGTACGCTTTGCCCGTGGTATTGAGATGGTGATAGCTGCGCTAGCGGTATTTAAAGCTGGTGCAATCTATGTGCCGATAGACCCGAGTTTGCCAGCTGAACGTCAGCAGTACATAGCACAGCAAAGTAACGCGAATTTGATGCTCAGTGACGACACGACAACCTCTTTGGATAACATCAGTATTTATACTATTGACGATGCCAAATTAAGTGCTTATCCGGCAACACCATTACCATGCTGCGTGCAGCCTCAGCAGGTGGCATATATGATCTTCACCTCGGGTTCAACGGGTTTACCAAAGGGGGTGGCTGTCTCTCATCAAGCACTCGCAGATCATTGTTATGCGATGCAGCAATACTATGCTTATCAGCCTCAAGATCACGCCTTGTTATTTGCGTCAATGGGCTTTGATGCCGCACTTGAGCAACTGTTGATGCCGTTACTCTATGGTGCGCAATTAAGTGTGGTAGATGCAAAATCGATGAGTCCAGATACATTGGTTGACTACGTTGCCAAAGAGACTGTCACAGTGGTTGATTTGCCACCTGCGTATTTGCGTCATGTATCGGCACTTCAGTCAGTGCGCTTGTGTATCGTCGGTGGTGAAGGTTGGCATCAAGGTGATTTCAAACTTGCCCAAAACAGCTTGGTGCAGGCACAGTTTGTTAATGCTTATGGCCCAACAGAAGCGGTGGTCACTCCAACGCTTTGGATTGGGGATAGCCAATCTCACGTCGATAGCCGCTATGTGCCAATTGGCCAGCCAGTGGGCAATCGTCAGGTGTATGTGTTAGATAGTGCCTTGAATTTATTGCCAAAAGGCGCTATCGGTGAGCTGTATATTGGCGGTAGTTGTTTGGCGGAAGGTTATATTGACCAGCCAGAATTAACGGCAGAACGTTTTATTGCTGACCCGTTTAGCGAACAGGGCGGACGACTTTATCGCACAGGTGATTTAGTGCGTTGGGATGAAAATAATCAGTTGCAATACTTGGGTCGAGTGGATGATCAGGTGAAAATTCGCGGCCACCGTATTGAACTGGGTGAAATTGAGGCACAACTTAGTGCAGTGGACGGCGTAGAGCAAGCCATAGTGATGGTGCAAAACGCCGCTGAGCAGCCGGTACTGGTTGCTTATGCTGCAACGCAAAGTCGTACAGCGAGTGAGTTGCAAGCGCAGCTTTGCGATACATTACCTGACTATATGATACCGCAAGCCATTGAAATCATGGTGCAGTTCCCCCTTAACCAAAATGGCAAAGTCGATCGTAAGAACTTGCCTCAGATCAGCGTGGAGCAACATCAAGGTGAATTTGTTGCACCACAAAGTGGCCTTGAACAGCATATTGCAAAGGTGTGGCAGACTTTGTTGAAGGTGGAAAAAGTGAGCCGTCACGACAACTTCTTTGCTCTTGGTGGGGATTCGATCACGGCGCTGCGTTTAGTGCCGCGGATCAATGAACTCGGAGACTATGGCATTGAGGTGAAAGATATCTTCAACAGCCAAGATCTAGCGGCCTTGGCACAGTGTGTGTTAGCGTCCAAGCAGCTCGTTAAGCGCATCGCTTTAGCGCCAGCATCGCGTGCTGAGCAGATGCCGGTGTCACCAGCTCAGCAGAGCTTATGGCTGACAGACAGGTTGAGCAGCGAGGCTGACAAGGCTGCATACAATATTGCTGGTGCGGTGGCCTTAAGCGGCGCGCTGGATGTGGGGGCTCTTGAACAGGCGTTCAATGCTTTGGCTGTGCGTCATGAAATATTGCGCTCGCAGTTTGTTGATGTAGACGGAGAGCCGCGTGTAACAGTGTTGGAACGCTTAGACTTTAGATTGGCTGTCGAGCAGGTTGACAGTGAGCTGTCGGCACAACAGTTACGCAGTGAGTTTGAACAGCAAAGCTTTGATTTAAGCACAGCGCCGCTGATGCGTGCCAAAGTATTGCAACTGGCAGAGCAGCGCTACCAGTTGCTGGTGAGCATGCACCATATCATCAGTGATGGGTGGTCGATTGCAAACTTGGTTCAAGAACTCGGGGTGTTTTACGCAGAGCAACTCGGCGACAGTCGCTTAGTTGCCGAGCTAGCCCCACTGGAGGTGCAATATGCTGATTACGCAAGCTGGCAAAATACCCGCTTGGCGACAGAAGAAGGTGCACAGAACAAAGCGTTTTGGCAACAACAGCTCAAAGCCGCGCCACCGGTGAGCAATTTACCTCTGCATTTACCGCGTCCAGACAAACCGAGCAGCCAAGGCGATCAGGTGTTATTCAATATCGCCCCTGAATTGAGCGCGCAATTACAAGCCCTCAGTGAAGTGCACCAGTTGTCACTGTTTGCGTTATTGAAAGCCAGTTATATGACGTTTTTAAGCCAGCAAACGGGCCAACAAGATCTCGTGGTAGGAACTGACTTAGCGGGCCGTGAAGATGCTGCGCTGGAACCACTGATTGGCTTCTTTATTAAGGTTTTACCGGTGCGCATTAGCTTAAAAACTGACGACAGTTTCATCAGTCTAGCTAAGCAAGTGCAGCAACAATTGTTGGCGGTACAAGATCACCAATTACTGACGCTTGAGAATATTGCCCAAGTGGCCGATGTACCTCGTCAAAGCGGTGTATCGCCAATATTCCAGCAGTTATTTGTGATGCAAAATACACCGCAACCGCGCTGGCCTGTTGAGGGGGTTGAGATCAGTGAGATCCCAAGCGAAGGCGTGACCAGTAAGTTTGACTCCGCGATCTTTATTGAGACAACGGATCAGGGTTTAAATGGCAACTTGGTATTTAAACGTGATTTATATCTCAAAGATAAAATGCAAGGGATGATCACTGATTGGTTAGGGTTGTTAGCAACACTGGTATTACAGCCGGAGCAATTGCTGCCAAAGCCAAAACGTAGCGGGGCGATGAAAAAACGCAAAATGGCGAAATTCGGTAAATTGAAAAAATAGCCATTTACCATTTTCCTCCCAGTCAAAAGCCAAGCAGGTTTAATCCGCTTGGCTTTTGTTTTTTAGCGGGCTTTGATTTTGATCAACAAAATACTGCCATTGCTGAGTATTCACAGAAACTTGCGGGTTTTCCTTAAAAAAAATAGGGCTTTGCTCGTCATTAAGACACATCCCTAGGTTGCGGGCAAAATCGCCTCATTTAATGCATTATACAGGACGTCTTGTACGTGATTGTTCATAGCACCAAACCTTCAGGGAAAGGCACATTATTGGTTATTTCATAATGGGCTATTTGGAGACAACCCAGTGTGCCAAATGGCTCTAAATTTACTGCAAGAGACATTTGGCATGATCCAAGAATATATCGATGCGTATCCGCAGGGCCTTGGCCTGAGTGTTCAACAAAAACAACATCTATCAAAGCACGAGAGTGCCGCCGTTGCCGTGCACAGTGTTTTGGTACCAATCGAACAAAACCTGACAGAGGTTGAGCTGAGACAGCGCGCCGAGGCGATTGCTCAGCAGCAGCTCATATTGCAGTTCGCGTTTACTCAAGTTGAAGGTTTTAGAGGTACCCGCCAAGTACCCACGGCACAACATAAGTTGGTTTGTGAAGATGTCACAAGCCAAGCAGATTTGGTGGCAACAGAACAGGCTAAGTTAATCCCTATTAGCTTGGACACAACGCATGGACAAAACATTCAAATTAGTCGTTTTGTCTGTCAGCAGCAGGCCTATATTCTGATCCATGCCAATGCCTTAGCGTTAGATATCGCCAGCGTTTATGACTATATTGGTCAATTACTTAACGGCGAGAATAATGAGGCTGAAGCGATACAATACCCTGATTTTTTAGCTTGGCTTGAAGAGGTGAATGAAGCCCCAGAAGCTGCGCAAGGTGCTGCGTATTGGCAGCAATTCAGTGCCAAACTACAGCCGCTAGACAACCGTTTTCAATTGCCTTATCACAAAGCTCCTTCGACCACAGATTTGCGCACACAACAAAGTCATAGCGTTGAGTTGAGCGACGCAGTATTGCAAAACATTGACAGTCTGGCCGAGCAGCTTGAACTAGATAGTGAAGTTATTTTGCACGCAACTTGGTGGCTGTTGCTTGCTCGGATCAGTAAAAACAGCGGATTTAGTGCGGCACTTGGTTACGACCCAAGGCAGATGAGCGAAGAGCTAGAGGGCGCGCTTGGTGTGTATCAATTACATTTACCAATTGCCGTTGAAGTGGATCCAGCGCAATCACTGAGTGCGTGGTTTAGCCAGTTTGCTTTCCAGTGTGAGCAGCACCTTGAATGGGCTGAGGCATATCAAGGCACTGAAAAATATGAGCTCAACTGGTCTCCAAGTTGTGTGATGCAAGTGTGGCACGGTGAGTCTCATGGACAGTTATTGCGCTTGGATGACAGCAGTGAATTGCACTTAAATTGTGTGCTACAAGACTCAGGTGCACGTTTGACACTGCGTTATGACAGTCAAGCATATAGTGACGCAGCGGCGCAAACATTGCTGGCGCAATACCAACAACTCTTAGCACAGTTAACTACTCAGTTGAACACTGTAGTGGGCGAAATAAACATTGCCACAGAGCAAGAGCAGCAACGCCATCTGGGGTTGAACCGAGCTGTTGCACAAGTACCGCTACTATTTGATAAAATCGCACACTTTGCCGCGACTCAGCCAACGCAGTTGGCGCTGAGTGATGGTCAACAAAGCCTCGATTACAGCTCGTTGGAGGCGCGTTTGCTCAGCATTGCCAACGTCCTGCAAGATAAAGGGGTGGCTAGCAATGATATTGTCACCGTGGCTCTACCACGCAGTTTTGAGCAAGTACTGGTGATATTGGCGATTCAACGTCTTGGTGCAGCTTATTGCCCAGTCGACCCAGTTTGGCCGATAACCCGACAACAGCAGATTATGACTGCGGCGGGAGCAACACGTCACATCGCCATTGAAAACTCTCAAGACACCATTGGATTGGCACAAGTGTTAACCGAAGCGACACAGTCGCAAACATCAAAAGCAATAGCGCTGCCAAATGCACAACAAGCGGCGTATGTGTTATTCACATCCGGGTCTACCGGCACACCAAAAGGGGTGGTGATTGAACATGCACAATTAGCCCACTACTGTTTTGGTTCAAGTGAAGCACTCAAGCTTGGACAGCAGCGCTATGGTTTAACCTCAACGGTAGCCGCAGATATTGGTAACACATGTTTATTTAATGCTTTCTACAATGGAGGCACTCTAGTGGTTGCGCCTGAACAGGCGGTGTTAGAAGGACAAGCGTTTGCTCAGTTTGTCAATGCACAGCAAGTAGAGGTGGTGAAAATCGTCCCTTCACACCTACAAGCACTATTAGAGAGCGAGCCAAAAGTACTACCAAATAAGCTGATCCTAGGTGGTGAAGCCAGTGCGCCAACATTACTGCAAAAAATCCATCGTTTAAGTCCGAATACGGAAGTATTTAATCACTACGGCCCAACTGAAACGACTGTGGGTGTGTTGTCTCATCAATATCATGACCTATCGAGTTTCGCGGGCACAGTTGCCAAATTAAGTCACGTCTTTGCTGGCACGTCTATTTATATTCTCAATGAGTACGGCTCGTTGTGTGCAGTAGGTGAGCAAGGCGAGCTACACATTGCGGGTACACAACTGGCGCGGGGTTATTTAGGCAAAGATGAAAACGATGGGTTTGTGACTAAAAGCCCGTGGGCATCGAGACTTTACCCTACAGGAGATGTCGCGCGCTATATGCCTGACGGCACGATTAGTTTGTCTGGCCGAAAAGACGATCAAGTACAAATTCGCGGCTTCCGTGTAGAGCCAAATGAAGTGGCCGCCAGTGTGAGCCGCTGTCTTGAGTCCGTAGGCTGTTATGTGATGGCACAAAACCTCGGCGGTCAAACGGCATTAGTGGCTTACTTAACTGGTTTTGAATATCAAGGTGCGACTGTATCAGGGCTGTTAGATGGCGATGTGAACCAGTATTTGCAAACACATTTACGAGATCACCTTGCCGAAGCCATGGTGCCACAGTTTTTTGTTGCGCTAGAGCAATTACCACTGCTGGCCAATGGCAAAGTTGATCGCGCCAAGTTGCCAAAAGCCAATGAGTTGCAAAATGTGGCCTATGTCGCGCCGAGCTCACAGCTTGAAAAGTGGCTCGCAGACTCTTTGGCAGACATTTTAGAAGTTGACAAAGTCAGCTGTGATACCAGTTTCTTCGATCTAGGTGGCCACTCATTGGCGGCCATTAAGTGGGTGACCAGAATTAAAAAGCAGCTGCTGATGGATGTTGAACCCGGCATTATTTTTGACAATGCCACCATCATGAAGTTGGCAACAGCACTGAGAGCAAAACATCCAGATGCACAAAAGTTAGAAAAAATTGCCATGACACAGTTAAAACTGGCCACGCTCTCGCCTGAGCAGCGCGAGGCGCTGCAACAAAAGCTGGGTTTAGGTAGCTAATCGCCTAATCAAATCAATCTTTACATTAGGGAGTCAGTGACTCCCTTTTCCCTTTTTTAGAGATACACATGAACAACGACGATATTCTTGACGCACTGGCCGATGAATTAGACTTAGATCTGCTTGGTGAGCTGTTTGCTGAGCAACCAGAAACACACACTGAGATCCCCCGTCATTCAGATAATTTCGGTAGTTTATCTTTTCAGCAGCAGCGACTGTGGTTGCAACAACAGCTGACCCCAGAGTCCATTTCGTATAACGTACCTCGTGCATACTACATTGAAACTGCGTTAGATTTAGCAAAGCTGCAACAGGCATTAAACACCCTGGTAAATACCCATCAGGCACTTGCGACACGCTTTAGTGATGACAATACACCGATACAGCACCTAGTTGATAATGCGCAAGTGCCTTTGTCACAATTGGCCTTACCAGAGTCGCAGCAGGACTGGCCTGCAATTGAAGTATTATCGTCAGAAGTGGTGACTGGCTGGTTTGCCAAACCATTTGATTTATCCGTTGCCCCTTTGTTTCGTGCTGCATGGATTGATTATGGTAAAGGGGGAATTTTACTCCTAGATAACCACCATATTGCCAGTGATGGATGGTCGGCAAATCTTATTTTACGTGATTTAGCGCGTGCTTATTTTGGCGAGCAAATTGTACCGACGAGACTGCGTTATTTGGATTACGCCCAGTGGCAGCGCGATGCGCTTGAGTCTGAAATGGGTCAACAAGCGTGTGATTATTGGCGCAACTATGTCGATTTTGTACCTCAGCAATTAAATGTTCCCAAAGCGCATAGTAGCGAAGCTAGTCGTTATGCGCGTCTGGCAAAAACACATCTATCAGCGCAATTGACCCAAGGGTTGCGCAGTCTGTGCCAGCACTACAATTTAACCCTGTCATCCTTGTCCATGGCGCTTTATCAAGTTGTCTTGTCGCGCTTTAGTGATGCACAGCAATTTTTATTAGGGGTTCCTACAGCAGCGAGGAATCACCCAGATATTAGCGACATAGTCGGGTTTTTTGTTAACACTCAGCTGTATAAAAATGAGGCGCAACCTGCGCGCTCACTGATTGATGTTGCGCGCGCCGTCCAGCAGCATACGCTGGCTGTAATTGAGCATCAATTGATCCCCTACGAGTGGTTGGCGAGAGAGTTAGACTGGCAGCAAACGGGCGAACAAAGTCACTTTCAAGCCATGTATAACTTTTCTGAGTATCAGCCCAGCAATGATGGTCCGATGCCATTGCCACTCACGCCAATTGTTGTCGATCAGTTTGAAGCTAAGTTTCCGCTATCCCTCGAAGTTGTTGAGCTCGCAGACACCTTATTGATCCAATTTGAAGGGGAGCCAAAGCACTATGATGAAGAGGTCTTAACACGCCTGTTAGAGAGTTTCTTAACGTTGACCAAACAGCTGGTTGCTGCCCCAGAGCAAGCCCTTGGTAACGTATCTTTGGCAGTGCAACAACCTCAGGCATCGAAGCAACAGGTTACGCCAATAAGTGGCTATCTATCTGTTCTAACCGAGGCGTTTTCGTCGCATCCTGAGCGCATTGCTGCGACTGATGGACAAGGCCGCGAGCTGAGCTATGGGGCGCTTGACAAGCGCAGTGCTCAGCTGGCCAATTTTCTATTCGCTGAGGGGTTGCAAGCTGAGCAAACTGTGGCATTGATGTTTGAACGTGGCTTAGACATGTTGGTTGCCATGTTGGCGGTGATGCGTGCCGGTGGCACCTATGTCCCAGTGGACCCCAAACTCCCACAATCGCGCATTGATTATATTTTACAGCACAGTGAAACTCAGTGGGTTCTGCACAATACCGAGGTGCTTTTACCTGGCGATATCCGCGGTATTGATATAACCCAGTTATCCCTTGATCGCCAGATGGATAGTGCGCCGAGCAGGGAGATTCACCCGGCCCAGTTAGCCTATGTGATATACACATCGGGTTCAACAGGTAAACCAAAAGGGGTGGCAGTCAGCCATCACAATCTCGATAATTTTTTAGCTGCTATGCAGGAAAAGTTTGCACTACAAAGCGCTGACACTGTCTTGGCACTTACCTCATTGTCATTTGATATTTCAGGTCTTGAATTGCACCTGCCGTTGTACGCTGGTGCACAGGTATGTATTGCACAGCAACAAAGTGAATTGGATGAATCCATTTTAAATGAGGTTTCTGTCATTCAGGCAACCCCTGCTGGGTGGCGCGCGCTGCTGGCCGATAACCTGTTAAAGCGCCCTGTGTTAGGACTGTGCGGTGGAGAAGCCTTGCCTGCCGAGCTTGCCCAAACACTGCTTGAACACCAAGTGACATTGTGGAACATGTACGGGCCAACGGAGACCACCATTTGGTCATCATGCCAACGGGTTGAAAAGGCGAAAATTCATCTCGGTGATACAGTCCGCGCAACGCAGTTTTATGTTTTAGATGATGCGTTAAACCCTGTGCCAAATGAAGTGGCAGGTGAGTTGTATATTGCAGGAGAAGGCTTGGCCCGAGGATATTTAAATCGCCCAGAGCTGAGTGCCGAGCGTTTTGTCGCCAACCCATTTTGCCAGCAAGGCAGCCGACTTTATCGCACAGGTGATTTGGTCAAGTACAATCAATCAGGCCTGCTGGAATATTTAGGGCGTACCGACCATCAGGTGAAAATTCGTGGATTCAGGATCGAGTTGGGTGAAATAGAAGCGCACCTATATCAACAGTCAGGTGTTGAGGAAGCCGTTGTGATAGCCGAGGAGTTACCCACAGGAACTCGCTTGGTGGCATACGTTGCTGGTAATAACTTGGAAGGCGCGGCTTTACAGTCTTTGCTACTGCAAGGCTTACCAAATTATATGGTACCCAGTGTAATTGTGGTGCTCGACACATTACCCCTGAACAATTCCGGAAAGATTGACCGTCACGCGTTACCCAAAGTACAAGACAATCAGCGTGGCGAATTTGTTGCCCCGGCTAGTCAGCTAGAGCAACAGCTCGCGGATATTTGGCAATCTGTGCTTAAGTATTCGCCCATAGGCCGCGGTGATGATTTCTTCACGCTTGGCGGAGATTCTATTGTCGCGTTGCAATTGGCCAGTCGTATCAGTGAAGCACTGCAACTTAATTGCTCCGTTAAAGATATTTTTGATGCGCCTAATGTCGAGGCGCTCGCAGTATTATTGAATACAGCTTCTAAGACGCAGTTACCAGAGCTTATTAAGGTCTCTGCGCAATCAAATTATGATTTGGCCCCAGCGCAGATGAGTTTGTGGCTGTCGGACCAAATGGTGGCAGAGCAGGACAAACATGCTTTTAATATTTCCGGGGCCGTGACATTACGTGGCGCTTTGAATATTGACCTGTTGCAACGTGCATTTGAGTTAGTAATAGCGAGACATGCCTCATTGCGGATGCGTTTTGTTGAGCAATTGGGCGAAGCTAGCATGGTTGTGGACGAGCATGCGGCATTTACGCTTATCAGCCACAACCTCTCGGATCTCTCGCAGCAGCAGCGCATTGTACAAAGCCAGTCGTTGCAACGTGCCTTTGAAAATCAAGCATTTGATTTAGCCTCCGCGCCGCTATTACGTGCCATGCTGGTGCAGCAGCAAGACGGAGAGTATCAGCTTTCGGTCAGTATGCACCACATCATTTCAGATGGTTGGTCGACAGGAGTGTTGATTGATGATCTAGGTAAAGCTTACCAAGCACTGGTTACCCAGCAATCACCACATTGGCAGCCATTGAATATCGATTATGTAGATTATGCTCAGTGGCAACATGCGCTGCAAAGCGGTGAAGCAGGACAGCAGCTGCGCGATTATTGGCGCGAACACTTAGACGATGCCCCGGCAAATAGTGCATTACCGAATCATTACCCGCGCCCAGTACAATTAAACAATGAAGGCGGATTGGTGGTTGGTTCATTTGATGCAGATCAAACCAAACGCTTAAAAGCATTTGCGAGCGAGCAGCGCATATCCCTGAATGCGTTGTTGTTATCTGGTTATTTCTTATTCTTACACGCCATCAATGACAAGCCTGATGTGATTGTCGGCAGTGACTTTGCCGGTCGTGAAAACCCAGCTTTGGAAGCTTTAATTGGCTTTTTTGTACGTGTTTTGCCACAGCGTAGTATGTTGAATGAGGAATCTTTAGTTATTGATTTTATTAAGCAAACTCAGGGCGTTTCGCTTCAGGTTATGGCTCATCAAGCACTGGGCTTGGAGTCTCTGACCGAGCTGATTGACACCCCGAGGGTGAATAATATTCAGCCATTGGTACAACAGTTATTTGTGATGCAAAACACGCCGCAACAACAGTGGCCGATGACTGAGATCAGCCTTGAACCCTTGGATAGTTTAAGTGCGATCAGCAGTAAATTTGACAGTGCGCTCTTCGTCATTGAGGCGGATGAGTTGCAATGCCAGTGGGTATTTAGAAAACAGCTTTATAACCCAGAGATTATGCAGCAATGGTTGGGGCGTTGGCAGCAATGCGTGTTGCAACTCATAGAGATGAGCGAACAGCCTGTTCGCAATGTAATTTCGCCAATGATTCAGGAATTTAAAACTATGCAAAAAGCCGCCCGAGGAAATTCATTTTCAGGATTAAAAAAAGGTCTTAAAAAACGTGCAAAGGCACCTGCTGCACCAATAAAAACGTATTTTTTACCAGAGACCGAACAGTTTCCAATTCTCGTAGAGCCGACGTCCCCCGATCTTGACCCAATTAATTGGGCAAGCAATAACCGTGATGTGATTGACGGCTATTTACAGCAGTACGGTGGGATAATTTTTAGGAACTTTGCTTTGCAATCACCGCAAGAGTTTGAGTCTTTCGCCGACGCAATTCAACCGGGCTTGTATGGTCAATATGGTGATTTGCCGAAAAAAGAAGGCGGTAAAAAGACCTATAAGTCGACGCCGTACCCAGAGCGTCAAATGATCCTTTACCACAACGAAAGTTCTCATTTAGGCAAGTGGCCTCGTAAACAGTGGTTCTATTGTGAACTGCCTTCAAAAGTGGGTGGCGCCACGCCGATTGTAGATTGTCGTCGTATGCTCAAAGAGCTGCCTGAAGCACTGGTAGCCAAAATCAAAGAAAAAGAGCTGTTATACGTACGTAACTTTATTCCAAACCTCGATGTCGCTTGGCAAGACTTCTATAAAACCGATGACAAGGCGGAAGTAGAGGCGCGCTTGACGGCGAGTAATACCGAGTTTCGCTGGTTAGACAATGGCGGTTTGCAAACCCGTACTAAAACACATGGGGTGATCAAACACCATTTGAGCGGCGAGGAGTCGTTCTTCAATCAAGTTCAACTTCACCATGAGTCGTGTTTAGAAGAAAGTGTGCGCAGTGATCTGATTGAGATGGTTGGTCATGAGTATTTGCCGCGCAACGTTTTCTTTGGTGATGGCACGCCGATTAGTTACGAAGAAATGACAATTATTGGTGAAGCTTATGAGCGCTGTGCGGTGAGGTTTGACTGGCAAAAAGGTGACGTAGTGATGCTGGACAACATGCTCGCTGCCCACGCACGTGATCCGTATGAAGAGCCGCGTAAAATCGTGGTTGCAATGGGGGATATGGTATCTCAGCAGCAACTTACTGAAGCCAACGCAGAGCAAGCCAAAGCGGAGCAGGAGTGTTTGGCATGATCGCTGACTATATTGAAGAATATCAGCAAGGAGTTGTACTGACGGCGAATCAGCAGTGTTTCACTGCTGATGCCGCGCAAACAGTCCCACTTGTCCAGTTGCTGGTGCCTTGCTCGGCGAGCTTGCAAAGTATACAAGGCCATTGTGAGGCGTTGATTCAATCACATATTAGTTTGGCGTCTAATTATCAGCAAGTAGCAGGTTTTAAAGGCTTAAGAGCACTGCCCAGCGAAAGTGCAAAAATAGTTGTTGATAGCATTGAATGGCGCCAAGCAGGCGTGCCAAGCCTAGCGCAGTTGGCGCTGTCGTCTCCGGTGGATATAGCACCACAGAGTGGTCGCAATTTACAATTGACTTTGGTGCAAACAAACGAACAGAATTTCATTGCACTTCGTGGCTTTGCTGGGGCGGTGGACTTAGCTTCACTAGAGATCATTGCCGGGATTGTCAACGGTCAACCAGATGATGAAGAAGCGCTTCAATTCCCTGACTTTGTTGCTTGGCAACAAGAAATGCAGAGTGAGGACGAAGGTTTAGCGGGGCAGGCATTTTGGCAAAATTACCTAGCTGGTGATTTACCGTCTGCGCTTCAATTACCTTATACAATGGGCTCTGTCAGTGAAGCACAGCGCAGCTACACGCCAGTGCAGTATGCGGTTAATAGCAGTGTGTGGCAGGGTATCAGTAACTATGCGACGACACTGGGCGTATCAAGTCAGCATATTGCACAATATGCTTGGTGGTGGTTGATGGCGCGTTTGGCAACAACTCCGCGTTTTTTAACGGCTTTGCATTACGATCCACGCCAAGAAGATGAAGCATTTGAAGGGGCGATTGGTCGCTACGCAAAAGCGTTGCCCTTGATTGTTGAGTATCAACCAGAGCAATCTCTTGAAAGTTGGTTGTCCGCGCTAAACGAGCAATGTGAAAATCATCGCCACTATGCATTGAGTATTTCAGAAGCGCAGTTAAAAACGGCGAGACATGCCACTGACTATGTATTTTCACAGCAAGCACATCAACCTGATTGGCAAACAAGCCTGTGCCATGATTTAAACATGGCCATTGCGGCCAATGGTGTGCTGACGCTAAATTACTGCCAAAATAGCTATTCTGCCGCGGCGGTAGCGAGTTTGTTGGCGCAGCTTGAGCATGTTCTCAGTGTTATCGCCTCGGGTGATGTCCATCAAAACTGTGCACAAATCAGCATACTGAGTGAGGCTCACTCAGCACAATTGCTTGCGATCAACGGCTTGGGGGCGCTACCTTCAGTAGAGACGGTTGTGCAGCGTGTACATGATTTTGCTAAGTCTCAACCCCAAGAAATTGCACTGATAGATGACACCGGATCACTTAGCTATGGAGAACTTTGGCAACAGGCTGAGTCAGTAGCAAAAGGTTTATGTCAAAGCCAAACGCAGCTTGAGCAGCCAGTATTGCTACTTTTGCCACGCAGCACCGACCTGATTGTAGCAATGCTTGCGAGCATGCGCGCGGGCTTTGGCTTTGTGCCCCTCGACCCGAGTTGGCCACAAGCACGTATCGATAAAGTACTGGCGCAGTTTGACAATGCTGTGGTGATTAGCGCATCGTCTGAGCAGGGTATACGCTTGGACTCACTTAAGGTGAATAAAGAGGTCGCATTGCCAACCTTGGATGATGTGGCAAATAAACTGGCCTATACCATCTTTACCTCTGGTTCAACAGGGACCCCAAAAGGTGTGTGTATTGGTCAGCAGCAGTTGAGTGCTTATTGTTATGGTTCTAGCGAGGCACTAGGTCTAGCTGAGCAGCAAAACTTTGCACTGACGGCAACTGTGGCCGCTGATTTGGGTTATACCTGCCTATTTAATGCGCTGTATTTAGGTAAAAAGCTGTGTATCGCAAATGAGCAGCAAAGCATGGATAGCGCAGCATTCAGTGCGTTTTTACAACAGCACCAAGTCGACTGTATTAAAATTGTTCCATCGCATTTGCAGGCGCTGTGTGACTTGAAAGCACTGCCTTATTTCCCACAAAAAATCATCTTAGGGGGAGAGGCTTGTCCTAATACCTTCCTGCGTTCGATACAGCAATGGGCTCCTGAGGTGGAAGTATACAACCACTACGGACCAAGCGAAGCGACTATAGGGGTTATGAGTCATCGTTATCAAGCTGGAGACGGTGGTGTGGCAAAACTGAGCAAGGTGTTTGCAGGCACGCAAACCTATGTTTTGAATAGCGCAGGTCAGCTATGTAGTTATGGTGAAGTGGGCGAGCTGTATATTGCCGGTGCACAACTCAGTGAAGGTTACCTTGGTCAGCCAACACATACAGCATTTTCAAGCCATGAGGAATTTAACCAACGTGTTTATGCAACTGGCGATTTAGCACGTTATATGCCCGACAATTCAATCATGATCCTAGGCCGAAAAGACGATCAAGTAAAAGTCCGAGGGTTTAGAATTGAGTTAGGGGAAGTGGCCAATAGCATTGAACAGGTCGATGGTATTGAACATTGCCTAGTGATTGCAGACAAGGTCGATACCCAGGTAACTTTACATGCTTATATCGTTGCCAATCAGTATGCAGAGGGCGCGTTAGACAGTGATGCGACCGCGGCGCTACAAATACAATTGTCGCACAGTTTGCCTGAAGCCATGGTGCCATCGGCGTTTATGGTGCTGGCTCAGTGGCCGCGTCTAGGTAATGGCAAGGTAGATCGCAAAGCACTGCCTTCTTTTGAAACTCAGACAACTGTTTACGAAGCACCGCAGGGCGCGTTAGAAACACGTTTGGCGGCAATGTTTGGCGAAGTGCTCGAGCTTGATAAAGTGAGTCGCAATGTGTCTTTCTTCCAGTTGGGTGGCCATTCAATTTCGGCAATTAAATTGGTAAAGCGCTGGGCTGACAGAGAAGATGCTGAGTTACATTTTGACTTAGGCGCGCTCTTCCAAGCGCCTAGTGTAGCCCAATTGGCAGAGGTGCTAAGCGGTGGTGAAGCGCAAGCGATTGCGGTACTCAATAAGCATAAAGCGGGCAACCGTCAGGTGATCTGTTTCCATGATGGACTGGGCTTAACTTTGGCCTATCGTGAGCTGGCGCAACAGCTAGATGAACAGGTGAATTTGTTTGCATTGGTGCCAAACGAAGCGGATCTTGAAGTGACCGATTTTGATCAACTTGCCAAGCGCTATGCGGATAAAATTACCGCGCAGTTTGGCGCTGAACCTGTTGAATTACTTGGTTGGTCTATGGGTGGTTTGCTTGCGGCCAAGGTGGCTGCCATTCTTGAAAAATCATCGTCACAAGTGAACACGTTGTACTTAGCGGATTCATGGATCCCGACAGCGCAACCACGTACATTGACTCAACTGCAAGCAGTCACCGAGTTTTTAACCTTGGTTGTAGATAATGGGGGCAAAGCTTGGTCTGAGCGTGTTGAGACACACTTTACACCTTTATTGGCCGAGTCTATTGTGGATGCGGATACACTCAAAGGATACCTAAGTGCATTTTGGCAATCGCACAGCGAGCAGCTGCCCATGCCTTACAGTGCGATAGATGCAGCGCAGTTGGCCCAGACATTTACGATGAGTGAAAGGTTAAATAGTCAGCGTGAAAATGGCTGTACATTGCCAAGTTTACCTGCCGGGCTTACTACGCATGTGCTTTGGTCTGAAGTGCGCTCAGATAGCGATATTGATTCTTATCGCGCTCATTTGTCTGCACATGGCGCGACCTTCACGGAGCAAAAACTTGCATGTAGTCATCAGCAAGTGGTGAGTCATGCGCAATTGCTAAAAGCTGTGAAGCTGTAACGTTTGAGTTAGGGCCGCTGTCAGGCCTAAAGCGATCTGTTTAGGGGCGTTGGGAAACTAACGCCCCATTTTCCGTTGTTTGTCGTAATTATTTAAATTTCTCTCAACTTCTTTCGTCGTTGCCAAAGTGGTGCATTTTTGGCGGCTTTTTATTTTGTTTTAGGGCGTGGCCGCAAAATAAACAGGAAGGAGTTTATGGATAAAAAAATCCTGACCAGATTAACCAAACAGCATTCAGTTTTAGGCGCAGTCAGTGCCTGCATTCTTACCATTGTTTTCGTTTGTGGCAGTCTGTTATTTTTTCGCGGTCAATTACTCAATTGGCAGTTTGCATGGCAACAGGATAGTCAATTAGAGCGCTCGATGTCTTGGCAAACTGCGGTAACAGATCTGACAGAAAAAGTTCCTGATTTTGTTAATCAACGTATTACCTTAACGACAGATCCTGATCACAATCACCTGTTTCAAATCTATGTCGGCCACGATGACCGCTTGTTATACAACAATCAGACACAACAATTATTTGGCCAAGATACGGCACAGCAGGCCGCATCTGATTTTCTGTACTTCTGGCACATCAATTTTACCACGCATATTGGCACAGATATCATCGCGATAGCTTGCATTTTATTGATGATGGTGACCATCAGCGGCATTTGGATCCGTTGGAAAGATTTGGTAAAAAAATTCCACCAATATCGTGCCAAAGGCAAGTCTCGTGATGTATTCAAAGACAGCCATGTATTGCTGGGGCTGGGTGTTTTGTTGTTTATGCTGATGTATGGTTGGAGCAGCGCTTACTTTAATGTCGGGTACGAAATCAATGAGCCTGTGTACCACAAATACGCAGATAAAAGTGGCAAGAGCTATTTTGAGGAACTTGGCTTTCCGCGCAAGCCCGAGAATTATGATATGGAAGCGGTGTTAACAGCTGAGCGGCTGAATCAAGTGATCACTGATTTTCAACAAGCCTACCCAATAATGCGTATCGCGCGATTTGATATTTATCCGAGACCTTGGAAACGATTGAGAGTCTCAGGTGAATCTGACCGTAGTTTTGAGTTTGTCACGGCATTTTATGATGTGCATGGCAACTTGTTATATGAGCCAAAACGCAAGCCGATTAATGATGTATACAACATCATGATCCAGCTGCACGAAGGTCATTTACTCGGCAAGTCGTCACATCTACTGTATTTTGTTTTGTCTATGATGGCCATCGCCGCAATGTTAATCGGCAACTTATACTGGCTAGCTATTCGAGAACCAAAGCGTGCAGGGCAGGCTCTGTTTAAACTACAACGCGCATGTTTAGAGGCAAGTACGTGCGGTGCACTGCTGAGTGTTGCATTGCTATTGGTATGTACACGGTTATTCAGTCAAGGTGAGCCTTTGACGATGCTGACCAATCAATTGATAGTGGTTGGCGGTTTACTGTGTTGTGGATTGCTGACTTGTTACTTTAAACAGGTGAAAGATTCAGCCCACGCGATGTTACAAGGGGCCGGTGTGCTGTTTTTATTGCTGCCGTGTATAGATGTGATCCGATTGGTGCTTGGCCATGAGCTCTATAGCTTTGTCGCTCGGGACCTAATCACGGTGCACATTGCTTTTGTCGCTCTTGCAGGTTTGAGCTTTGGCATGGCAACGGTTGTGGTAAGAGTGACCGACAAAGTGAAAAAACGCACAATTGAATTGGAGCCAGTAAATGATCGCCTTGCTTAGTTTTACCCTGATAGGGTTTGCGTTATTTGCCCACTCTAAATATTGGCCGTTTGGCAAAGTAGAGGGTCTAGCCCGATTGTTTAATGTTATCTCGGCAAAACAGATACTGCTGTCGAGTATTCTCGCTTTGAGCGTTCTGTATTACTTTCAGATGGGCCTGATAGCTGCGGTGTTTTTAGTGTTGTTCGCTGTGAGCATTGGTTTGCCCCTAGTGGTGATGATGGGCCATCACCGAGGCACAGCACCCGTATTGATCTTGTTGACTTTGGCTGCGGTTGGAGGGGTATTGTAATGCGGGTTATCAACTTCGGGGTGATCCTTGGCTTTGTGGTGGGATTTTTGTTAGTGCGTGGCGGCATTTGGTTAAGCTTGGATCTGTTTGGCTTTGACTTTCATGGCGTATTAACCGTCTCCGAGTTACTCAGTATCTTGGTAATCGCGGGCGTCGCTTTTCACTTCACCATGCTTGGCGATTATAAATCTCAAATGATTCTAGCAGCAAAGTATTTAGCGCCGATGGCGGCGTTGTTTATTTTGTTATTTGGTATAAATCAACTTTCGTAAACCTGTTAAATATCAGTAATATGAATATAGTCATAAATATTTTTTATGGATAAATCGTTGATATTGTTGTAGTTATTTTTACAGTGGTATTTTTGTCTCTGCAAAAGATACGAAGACGCTAAATTTTTAAAGTATTGCTTCGTCTGCCCTTGAGTAAATCAGAATTTTTATCTCGACTAGGATAAGGGAGTCAAGCGGCGTATGAAGCAATATTCTGCGATTGCAAAAGCGGTGTGTATTGGACTACTTGCAAGTAGTTCTTCAGTAGTTTTAGCGGACGATGCTAAAGTAAATATGGAACATATTGAGGTGGTAGGTAAACACCATAGAGATGTAGGCGCAACAGGGTTGCCGCTTGCGATTGGTGACACGCCACAATCTATTTCTATCGTCGACAGTGAATTCATGGATTTCCATGATGTTAATTCAGCGGGTGAAGCGCTAGTACACAGCGCAGGTGTTTACTCTGAGACATCTCTAGGCAATCGCGAACGTTTTGTTTTTTCTCGCGGCTTTGAAATGAACCGTTTCTTAATTGACGGTATGGGCGCAGCAGGCCGTCCTAGCCAAACCACATTATTAGACACGAGCATGTTTGAAAGTGTTGAAGTGATCCGTGGTTCGACGGGTATGCTGCAAGAGGTTGGTCAGCCTTCAGGAACCGTAAACCTAGTGCAAAAACGTGCATACAATGGCACAGGTGGCGCAGTATCAGCGGAAGTGGGTTCGTGGAACAGACTTCGCGCGGAAGCAGACTTCAATACCACACTCAATGACAGCGGTACGATGCGAGCGCGTTTCGTTACAGCGGTAGAAGATGCGGATTCATTTGTAGACCGTGCAAATACCGATCGCACCATGTTCTATACAACGTTTTCTGCAGATATCACTGATGCACTGCAGGTGTCTTTATTTGCCAGTTACCAAGATGACGGCCAAGGCGCGCTTTCTGACGGCCTACCGTATCAATTTACAACAGGTGAGCGTGTAGACATAGGCATTGAAGCAAATATCTACCCAGATTGGGCAACGCAAGATACCCAACAAGATAGCCTATTGGGTGAAGCTCGTTATCAAATCAATGATGATTGGAATGTGGTGGCAAGGTTCCACACTTCGAACCTAGATGATGATAAAGTCTACGCTGGCCTATGGTGGCATGTGGAACCAAATGGTGATTACGCACTATTTGCCAATGAAAAGCACGTAGAATATCAATCAGATCGTGCAGAAATTGGCGTGAATGGTCAATTTAGCTTCTTAGGTCGTGAGCACAGCATTAACTTTACGCTGGCAAATAGCGAGTTTGACGAGTATCAGACAACTTACCGACCGCTGGCAAGACCTGCTGGTAATTTAATCGCTGAACACACCGGTGAATCACCGCAAGCAAAACCGGCTAACCCGGGATTTAACTATGGTGCTCCAGCTGTGCGCGAAGCGAACATCGAGTCTCAAAGTGCACGCGTTGCCTTCAACTTACAGGTATTAGATAACTTGAATGTGTTGTTGGGTGCCAACCACAAAGACATCACTTCAAGCAGCACAAACCGCAATATTACCAGTGAATTTGATTTTAAAGACACCAGCTTATACTACGGCGGTGTATATAAATTTACTGAACAGTTTTTGATGTACGCAAGTTACACGGATATTTTTGACCAGCGACAAACGTATGATAAATCTGGCAAGTTACTAGATCCGGTATCTGGTGAAAACAAAGAGCTAGGCTTCAGATATTCAAACCAAGAAGATTCGCTCAGTGTTGATATTGCTTACTTCCAGATAGATCAGGAAAACTACCCAGTAGAAGCGGGTAAACATGAAGACACATCTTTGATTTACTATGAAGCGCAAAGTGGTATCGAGTCTGAAGGCTATGAAGTTGAAATTTCTGGCTATGTGACTGAGCAGTGGTATGCCGCGGTATCATTTTCAGACATTGACATGACAAACCCAAATTATATTTCAGGTCGTGTTTCACGTGTTGTACCTGACAAAATTGCGAGTTTTAACACTTTCTATGACTTCGAAGATTTCAGGATCGGTGGTTACCTCACTTATACCGGTGAGCGAGAAGGCTTTATTGGGGAGCGTAATGCTGAATACGTACCAGTAGACTCGCATGTATTAGGTGGTTTCTCGGCGCAGTACGAGATTAATGATGACTTAAGTGTGAAGCTAAACATTCACAACTTATTTGATAAAGAATATGACTCTAAAGTGGCGTTTTACACGGTTCGTCCAGGTACACCAAGAAACTATGCACTAGAGTTAAATTATAACTTCTAATTACATGGCATCTGTGCGCTGACATGGGCACAGAGCAATATGTATATTCGCAGCACAAAGCCTCACCCATGTGGGGCTTTTTTGTGGGCGCTTTGCGGGGATCCAGCGCAATAAAGTCAGTTGTGAAATTAAAGAGGAGACGTGACTCGAGTAAGAGGAGATAAAAGCCACCCGCTAAGGGGAGGTGGCTTTGGTTTGTGTGGTCAAAACGTGGCGCCACCATCAATGGTGAGAACTTGCATTGTGGTGTGCGAAGATAAGTTAGAGGCGAGAAATACGACACTGCTGGCGATCTCTTCTGGAGTGGCAATCTTTCTCAGCGGAATACCCAATTTATACTGCTCTGAAAATCCGTCTATCACGCGCTGTGCACCTTGATCATCTTGCCACATGCCTGTTTGCATCGGGGTCAAAGTAGAGCCGGGCGCGATGACGTTACAGCGGATACCGTAATTTGCCCACTCAATTCCTGCGGTAAGCGTAAGCTGCGTTGCAGCAGCTTTAGAAGCGCAGTAGGCGGCCATTTGTTGACGTGGTGTACTGGCTGCATTGGAGCCGACCGTTACTAGGCTGCCGCGACCAACTTGCTTGAAGTGTGCACCGCACTGCTGAATAAATACAAATAGGCTGGCCGCATTGACGTTGTGGCAATGTTGCCACTGCTGGAGGTCGAGTGTATCTAGTTCCCCCATTTCCAATACGCCGGCGACGTAGATTAGGTTATAGGGTGCAAGCCCATGTTGGATCAGCTCGTTCAGTACTGGCATGAGTTGCTCAGGGTGTGATAAATCACACACGACGTGCTTATAGAGCATGCTGGTATCGGTAAATTGGCGGTCAAAGCCAATCACTTTTGCTCCCAAGGCTGCAAATTGTTCTGCGACTGCCAATCCAATGCCTTGCCCTGCACCGGTTACCCAGACGATTTGCTGATCATATTCACGGGATAATGACTGTTGATAATCCATAAATAGCGCCTTATACCGTGTTCTGACAAAGCTGCTCGCAGAGCGATTTTAGAGATAATTTAGGCTGCGTTGCCCACAATTGTGCGGCACTAAAAATGCGCCCTTGAATTGAGTCCACTGCCGCTTTGTCATAACGCGCGGTATTGCTGTCAAAGTCTATGGTAGCGGGCGCATCGCCGAGGAGGTGAATTTGCAACATAATGTCATCGGTGGTGCCTGCACTTAAAATATGGCTGCACGTTTCAACCCCTGCATATTTCGGGCTGCTGGCGAAAGGCAATAAGTTAATCGTGGGTCCGATGATGGATAGGGACTTACCTTGCTTCTGACGGTCGCGCTTGAGTGATTCAACCCGGTAGCTTTGCACTTGTTTCAATGCTTTGATCTGTTGGTTAATGTGTATAGCCACCGTGCTTAAGTCTGCATCCTCATCCAATTGCAGCGGTAGAGGCAACACATTGCTTTGCACGCAGGGACTGTTTAGTTCAGGCATTGCTTGGCGATTCATCATAACCAATCCGAGCGTCACATGGTATTGCTGATGCTGTGCAACCAAGGTCGCAGCAATGGCGGCGAGTAAAATCTCACTGCTGGTGGTGTGCGTTACTTGGGCGGCAGATTGAATGGTGTGCCATACGGACTGCGAAAAAGTCGTTGTGAGGCGGTGATTTGGCTCAGATACATCGGCTTTGGAAGTGCTGTAGGTGAGGACCTTAGGCATATTGTCAAGCCATTGATTTAATGTGGCTTGAGCTTTTTTCTGCTGTGCAAGGTAGTCGTCGCTCTGGTGCAATTCAAGGAGCTGTTGTTGCTGCGTAAAGCGTAACTTGGGTAAAGCTTTGCCCCTACTTAAAGCGTTGTAACAGCGGTTCAGTGATTGCGAGAACAAACCAAACCCATAACCATCTAATAAAAGGTGATGAGCGACAATGACGAGGTAATCTTGTTCTGGGCCGCGCAGCAGAAACAACTTCATGAGTGCTTCTGTATTGAAATCAAATGGCTTTGCTAAATAGGGTTTGGCAAAGCTTTGTGCAAATGTCAGTACATTTTCAGGATCTTGCTCGAGATCTTGAACAATAATTTTTGCAACAGTGTTGTCGGTATGGAGCTTTGGAGTATAGTTGTCATCGCTGATAAAGCGACAAGCAAGCATATCGCTTGCCTGCCATACGTGCTGCAAAGATTGTTGCAGCCAACTTGCCGAAATTTTACCTTTAAATTCTAGGCACTCGGCAACATTGAATAGCTCACCTCGACCACTGATGGTATGCAGCAACCACATGGCGTGCTGCGAATCAGTTAGTGGCAGAGTCATTAGTCTTCCTTACGCTCTTCAAGTAATTCTACCCACGCTGCAAGCGTCGGGATCTGAGCTAGCTCGATAAAGTTGGTTTCGATCCCTTGCTGTTGCCAGAGGGAGATCAAGTTCATCACTTGGACAGAGTCTAAACCGTAATCGATTAAGCTTTCGTGTTCGTCAAACTCTTCATCTTCACACTCAATCAGTGTCAATATGTGTGCCTTGAGCCCTTCAAAAGAGGTTAAATCTTGAGTTTGTGTGCCGAGGATCTCTGACATTGAAACTACTTTACCACAGCGTTTGGCAACAAAGTTGAGCGCCATCATGTGCTCTTCTTTGCTAAAGTCTGCAATGGCATCAGCGACCAAAAATGGCTCTATGTCACGCATAAAGGCATCGACTGCAGTGGTCATCACACCGATATGGCCATAGATCCCAACTATTACCAGCTGATCTCGCTGTTGATCGCGAAGCTGCTGCTCAAAATCGCACTTTTGAAATGCACTATAGCGCCACTTAGTTAAAACTACATCTTTGTCAGTTGGCGCCAGTGCGTCAACGATTGGCTGTTGCGCTGGATCTTGTAATCCCGGACCCCACATATCAGAGAGCAGACCGCGTTCATGTTTGCCTTGTTTGATTGGCTGTGCGGTGTAATAAACAGGGATGTTATGCTCATAACAGTAAGCTTTAAGCGCTTGGATATTTTGGATCATTGAGTCGATCAACGGATTATCTTCGCCATAAAAACCAACAAAGTAGTGTTGTACATCGTGGATCAACAAAGCGGCGCGGTTTGAATCAAGCTGCCAATCAACTCGGTTTTCTGGCAGTTCAGCGTCGCGTGGTAACGGATAGTGATTTAACTTTGGAATGCTCATGGTTTTCTCTGTTATTCGAACGTGGCACGCAAGGCTTTCTTATCGACTTTGCCTACGGCGGTTAACGGTAGTTGGGTTACAAATTTAAATTTATCGGGCACTTTATAGTCGGCAATACCAAGCTGACGTAGGTATTTTCGTAAGATCAGCGTAGTTAGCTTAATATCCTGATCTGCCACGACAAATGCACAGCTCTTTTCACCTAATGTGTCATCAGGCATAGAGACGATAGCGACTTGTTGAATGTGTTCGTGGCCAAGTAAATGGTTCTCAACTTCTTCAGCAGCGATCTTCTCTCCACCGCGGTTAATTTGATCTTTATCTCGCCCTTCAACGACTAAATGCCCAGAGGGCAATTGCTTAACAATGTCACCTGAGCTGTAAAACCCCGCATCGTCGAATGCAGAGGCGTTGTGAGTTGGTGACTTATAATAACCTCGGAACGTATAGGGACCACGAGTCATTAGGCGGCCTGACTCTCCTTGCGCAACCTCTTGTCCGTGTTCGTCAACAATTTTAATCTCATCAAGTTCGCTGATAGGTCGGCCTTGAGTAGTGAGAATTAGCTCAGGATCATCATTGTAGCGGGTGTAATTTACTAGGCCCTCTGCCATGCCAAAAACTTGCTGTAACTGACAGCCTAAAACTGGTGTTACCTGCTCAGCAACACTGCGGCTGAGCTTCGCACCGCCTACTTGGATCACTTGCAAGCTACTTAGATCATGCTGACTGGCAGGCGCATGTTGTAACCATAATTGCAGTGCTGGCGGCACAAGTGCCGTATGAGTAATGGCATAGTGCTCAATCAGACCAAAACACACCGCAGGGCTGGGGTCACTGGCTAAGATCACACTACCGCCAGCAATAAATACGCCCAGTGCGCCAGGTGAACTCAAAGGGAAGTTATGTGGCGCTGGCAGGGCACACAAGTAGCGTGTATCACCATCGAGTTCACAGATCTCTTTACTTGCAACTACTGAGTAGAGGTAGTCGTTATGCGTACGCGGGATCAGTTTGGGTGTACCTGTGCTGCCGCCTGAAAGTTGAAAAAATGCGACTTCTTCTGGGTTCAGATCTGGCGCTGTGAAAGCGTGTTTATTGAGATAACCCTGTTTTAACTCACTGTTGCCCTTACTGTGATCTGTGATGATATTGTTTAGACAGCCGAAGCGATTAAACAACTCTTGAGTAAACTGTTCGTCGTTAAATAAAGCGTGCGCGGAAGAAACGATCATGGCTTTGGGTTGCAAGATCTCACAGTAACTTTGCAGTTCAGTTCGCTGATGGTTGAATAGTGCACAAACAGGTGCGACGCCCAGCTTTAACAGAGCAAAATAAGTGATATAAAACTCGAGGCAGTTTGGCAATTGCACAATGGCGGTGTCGCCGTGTTGCAGGCCCTGTTGGCTGAGATAACCGGCAAGGTTATCACTATAAGTATTTAGCTCAGCATAGCTCAGCTGACGTTGCCCATCAGCAACGGCAATGCCTTGGCTATTGGTATTGAGTTGCTCAGACAAAATGCTCGTCAGAGGCTTATCTTGCCAATAACCCTTGGCGCGGTATTGTTCGGCCAGCTCAGCTGGCCAAGGAGTATATTCGATACGCATAATGTTACTTATTAAACTGAGTATAAGCTTGCTGGACTGAGAGTGCGTTCAGCATGGTTTTGAGTTTGGCTTCGGTTTCTAACCATTCAGAGCTGGGATCTGAAGCGGCGACGATACCCGCACCGGCAAATAATTTAGCAATGTGTGCTTTGAGTTCTCCACAACGGATCACCACGACCCACTCGCCGTTGCCTTGCTGATCACACCAGCCGATGATCCCAGAAAATAGATCGCGGCCATGGCCTTCGAGATCCAAGATATGTTGATATGCAGGCTTGGTCGGTTTGCCGCATAATGCAGGTGTCGGGTGAAGTTGATTGGCCAATGCCAAAATATGGGTGTTCGGATCTTTCAAGTGGCCTGAGATCACAGTAGACAAATGCCACATGGTGGCAGTATGTAATAGTGATGGCTCAGCAGGAATTGCGAGGTTATCGCATACTGGTTCGAGCAGTTGACGCATATCGTCAATCACTACGGCATGTTCGTATCTGTCTTTTTTTGAACTGAATAATGCCGCACGGTGCTGCGCCTCAACCTTGCTACAGGGATCTCTTGGGATCGACCCTGCTAACGGGTTACTGGTGACTGTTTCACCTTCTTTTCGCAGCAATAATTCGGGGCTAACGCCCATTAACACAGACTCGCTTTCGGTCGGAAATGCGAAGTGATACCCAGACTGACTTTGCGTGAGTAGTTGATTTAGCACATGCTTGCGATTGATTGTGTGTTCAAACTCAAGCTCCACCTGCTTGCTGAGTACGATTTTGTCTAGCAGCGCTTTGTCGAACAGCTCTTTGGCTTGCTGCACTGTATGCTCAAAATGTACTCTGTCTTGTAAGTAGTTAACTGCTTTGAGCGGATTTTCGGTATGGCTTCCCTCTGTGATTTGGGTATTGAGCCACTGACTGAAGACCTTTTTGTCCCACCGAGCGACCTGCTCAGGGATGATAAATTGCGCCATTTCATATTTGCAAAAAGGCAGTACACCAAAGGCGATGGTATTGTCATTTTCTCCTTGGTGATTGCGCAGCTGTGTTTGCAGCTCGCTCACTAGGTAGTCAGTATTGGCAATGGGCAATTTAAACCTGTGTTTGACCCCTTGTCCCAATAAACAGCTGTCACCAGAAACGAAAAGACAATCTTGATCTAATAGAAACTCACCTAAAGACTGAGCCTGAGCTAAGTTAGATATTTCGCCAGCATGCATAATTTAACCTTGTTGCGTTGTCATTTAACTGCTGCCAAATCGTCGGTCAGCCGTGAATGTGTGTTAAAGACGTGTCAATCACGAAAAGATTTAGTGTTCAATGCAGTGATATTTTTTACTTGGTTGCAAAGCTGGATTGTGCGAGATGGCACTTAACCATTCCCGGCTAGACGTCGGTGTTGTGACTCGGCTTAGAAAGAAGCGTACTTCGCATTTTAAATCTCGCTTTTACTGTGAATTTTTTGTGGGCATTCTCGTCCTATAGCTAGTCCTAAATTTGAATTAATAAAAAGAGAAGTAACGTGCTCGCTAATCTAATCCGCGCCACATGGTGGCGATTTCTTGCAACAGCCATCACTAGTACCCTATTTGGCCTAGCCAGTGTGGCGTTAGTTGCACTGATCAATGAAATCATAAACAGCTCGCCAGATGCGCGGTCTGAGCAATTTACTTATTTTGCTGTGTTGGCAGTCTCTGGTGTTATTTTACAGCTCTGTTCAAAAGTTTTTGCTGAACAGCTAACTGAGCAAAGTCAGGCAACCGTGCGTAACCAAGTTGCTGAACATGTGGTTAATGCGGAGTTTGATGATGTCGAAGCTCAGGGGGCTGGCAAAATTAAATCATGTTTAACTGAGCATAGCCTGCGTGTGTCTGAGTTTTTTCAACGTCTGCCGGGGATCTTAACCAATGCAATGATAGTACTTGGCAGCTTTGCATATATGGCTTGGCTGGACTGGCGAGTGTTTATTTTTGCGGTACTGACTTTATTGGTAGGATCTGTAGGGTATAGTTTGGCCAACGCCACGGCATTTAAAAAGGTCACAGAAGCGGCCAAAATTCAAGACTCTTTGTACGATCAATTTGACTCTATATACGATGGTGCTAAAGAACTGAAACTACATAAATCCAAGCGCCGTATTTTTGTTGAGCAAGTCATTGGCGACACGATTACATTGCTGCGTACCCGTCGCGTGCAAGGTGCAACCATTTATCACTATGCCGCCTCTTGGGGTGGTTTTAGTATTTTTGCCTTCATTGGTGGCGCACTGTATTTCCTGTCCGGCCAAGGTACAGACACAACTAAAGTGATGTCGGGTTTTGCACTGTTATTTTTATATATGCTTACACCACTTGAGGTGATGTTAGCTGCTATTCCAAAAGCTGCAGCAGCAAAGGCATCTGCCAACACGATTACTGAGATGACCTCACAAATGCGTTTGATAGCTCAGCAATCACAGACACAAAGAACAAAATTTGACCGCATTGAGCTCAAGGCGCTGAGTCATGGTTATTATCATGAACAAAGTGACGAAGTATTTGCGCTTACCCCCATTGATTTAACCCTTAATCAGGGCGAGATCATTTACCTAGTTGGTGGTAATGGTAGCGGAAAAACCACATTTGCTAAGCTGTTGTGTGGATTATATCCAGCTAAAGAAGGTGACTTATATGTTGATGGTGAACACATTACAGCGGCACATCTAGACAGTTATCGTCAGTTATTCAGCGCTGTGTTCAGTGATTTCCATCTCTTTGATAGGTTGCTCGATTGTCAAGATAAAGTGTTACAGGAAAAAGGCAATGCGTTGATCAAAAAACTCAATTTGCATCACAAAGTGGCGATTAAAGATGGTGCGTTTACTACTCAAAAGCTGTCTCAAGGACAGCGCAAACGCTTGGCATTGGTGGTGACTTATCTAGAGGATAGACCGTTTTACATCTTTGATGAATGGGCTGCAGATCAAGATCCAGTATTTAAAGATGTCTTTTACACTGAGCTGTTGCCGGAGCTGAGTGCGAAGGGCAAAACCGTATTTGTTATCACCCATGATGACAAATACTTCCATCTGGCGGATCGTTTACTACGAATGGAAAATGGCTGTTTAACCGAAAGTCAAAATGGCCTCGCAAACCAACTCGCCATCTAATTATTCTATCTACTTCAACAATATTATCGCAGGTGCCGTTCGCGACTGCGATAATATTGTTGCTATCAAAAACAAATCTCATTTATTGCACAGAATAATGACTTAGTAAGTCAGTATATTTGACTCCCAAAGTCATACTTTTGCTTTTTTATACTAATTATTGTGACATTTATTTCCCAATTACCCATTTATTAGATTAAAAATTAATGATCCGCTAACTTCACTCTTTCTTAATTATACGATTAAAAGGTATAATGATAATGATTATCATTGTTTATGTTTTTTAGGAGGGTGTTTTGTCATCATCATTAGGTCGATTAGTTGGTTTGTCTCCGTTGTATTGCGGTATTGCATTGGCTTTAGGCGCGCACAGTGGCGCGACATTGGCTGATGAACAAGAATTAGAAAAAATCATGGTTACAGGTCAAAAAATAGATCGTAGCTTGCAAGAGACGCCAACTAGTGTTGCGGTACTCACAGCGGCTAAGATGGAAAAGGAAAATATCCAAGACTTTTATGACATTACCATGCGAACTCCTAATGTGAGCGGCGATCCAAGCACAGGTTACCGTATTCGTGGTATTGATTCGTACACAATTACGGGTGGCGGTAACGGTGGCCTTGCGCGTATCTATGTGGATGGTGCGGCATTATCTGAAGATATGACAGCTGCGGGGGCTTTTTCTACTTGGGACTTGCAACAAGTCGAGGTTTTACGAGGGCCGCAGTCGACACTGCAAGGTCGCAGTGCATTGGCAGGTGCCGTTGTAGTTAAAACCCGTGACGCTGAACATACAGCATCAGGAAAAGCGCGTGTTATTTATGGCCAAAACGGTCAACAACAAGCAGCGGTCGCTTTTGGTGGCAGCCTAATTGAAGACGAATTGGCATTTCGTGTTGCCGCTGAACATAAACAACGCGATGGTGATATATACAACCCGTTGTTAAATAAAACCATGGATGACAAAGAAAGTGATATGGTACGTGTTAACCTAGCATATACACCTTCTGCGATGAAAGCGCTCACAGCACGCCTGAGTTATTCTAATTTTAGCAGCGAAAATGGCACCTTGTTTCAATCGAATGTGTCGCCAGATGCAAAATACCCGATCAATGATTTATATGAGCAAAGGTATCTTTTTATTAATACCGACGCATATACGGAAAACGATGCTCAGCGCTGGGTGATGAATCTAGATTATGACCTGTCTGCACAGTGGTTGGTGTCATATACCGGTTCATATAGCGACAGTGATTATATTCGTTTAAATGACAGTGATTTTGGTATTGCTAAGTCTGATGTTTGGCAGCAAACGAATGATGATAAGCGACGTGGACACGAGGTAAAGTTCACCTATTCTGGCGATAAACTAAGTGGTATTTTTGGTGTCTTTGTTGCCAATGATGACCGCAACATGACAACCGATTCGCAAATTAGCTACGGTTTTGCGGAGACTGGCGTAAAAGATCAGCTCGTTGCGCAGTTTACTAAATTGGGCTTACCGGCTGAAGCGCTGGCTAATCAGGTCATTGGTATTTATCAAGCTGTAGGTGCAGATCCTGTGCTGGTCAATGGCGCGACGAACCCAATCGAAGAAGTCGAAAACCGAGCTGTTTTTGCTGATTTCGTATATCAAATCAACGACCAGTGGTCAGTGTTTGGCGGTGCGCGTTGGGACAAAGAAACTCGCGCTAACTCATCGGTTGCGAGCCAAAAAATTGCACCAGAAACCGTGTTGCCTAATCCGCAAAACTTTGCACAAAACCCGCAAATGGCACAGTTGATTGGCGGTGTTAATCAGCTTATCGTTGCCAACGCAGAGCGTGCATCTGGCGAGCAGCCTCGCGCTGAAGAGTCATTCACGAGCTTTTTACCTAAGCTTGGTGCGACACATCATATTGATGAAGCCATGTCTGTGAGTTTAAGCTACCAAAAAGGCTACCGCTCGGGTGGTCTAGGCGTCAATACCACCAAAAATAAAATTTATACCTATGATCCTGAATATACTCACAACTACGAATTAAGCTGGCGCAGCACGTGGTTAGATGACACCTTGGTGCTAAATGCCAATGCGTTTTATATTGACTGGCGAGAGCAACAAGTTCGTGTGCAGTTATCAGGCAATTTATTTGACCTAGAAGTGGTCAATGCGGGTAAATCAGAAGTTAAAGGGTTTGAGACCAGTGCAGAGTACGCTTGGTCAGATACGATTCAGCTATCCGCTGGTGTAGGGTATGCAAAAACTGAAATCACAGAATTTGAATTCAATGATTCGAATGTCGTCACTGGTGACGACTTTGTTGGTCGCGCATTTCCAAAAAGCCCTAACTGGACTGCAAACTTAGCGATTGACTATGATTCAGGAACTGGTTGGCTTGCCAACATGAATATGAACTACCAAAGTAGCGCAAAGCAATTTGCAGCCCCGGTTTATCAAAACCTCGATGCCAATGGTCAGCGAGTATTAGATGATCCAGAGATCCCAAGCCGTACTATTGTAAACGCTCGAGTTGGCTATCAACCTGAAAACTGGGGTGTGTTCTTGAGTGTGAACAACTTATTGGACAAAGACTATCTCAATTCAAAAGGCAGCCGTCGTTGGAACTATGTAGAGCTGGGTCAGGAGCGAGAAGTGGCATTGCAGTTAGAATATAGTTTCTAAAGGACGCAATACCACGCAAATAAAAAACGATGCCCTTGGCATCGTTTTTTGTATTTGGAGTTAAGAAGCTTGCTGGTGCACACACTCAGTAAGTACCATTTCATCATTGTATTGGTAGTAAACACTTACTTTCGAGCTTTTAGGTAAAGTAGGGTGTAAGTCAGTTGTGAGCGTGAAGTGCAGCTGTTGCGAGTCATGTCCAACTAATTTGGCGGCGTCAAAGCCAAAAAACTTTTGCACTTGTCCATAGAGTGCTTTGTATATGCTTTCTTTTGCTGAGAAAACCAGTGTCAGTGGCCTATGGTGAGACTGCCCAAGGGACTCGAATACGTCGGCTTCATCTTCTCTTAAAATTTGGCTACGCAATTCCAGTTCTTGCCTATCTGACATCATATGTTCTATGTCGATACCCAGACCTAATACGTTTGAATTATCAGTAACCACTGCCATCGCAATACCTTTACTGTGTGTGATAGCGCCCCGAATGCCTTGTGGCCAAATTGGCGCGCGGTCGTCGCCAGTTTGCACTACGTGATGGGGTAATCCTAACTGTTGTATAGCCTGTGCGGCGCAAACGCGACCCGCTAGGTATTCGGCTTTTCGCTTCGCCACTGCACGCTGTAGTTTGCTTGGTAGAGGTTGATTAAAATACGCAAAATCGCTGTCTTGGTATACTTCTGGACTGAATGCCATACTGCGATAGATGTAAGGTAGTTGCGGCTGAAATGGTGACACGGGGGTGATGTGCATATATGACTCCTTGGCTGAACCGCCCTAGTGTGTCCTATCCCTTTTATGGATGCAAGTTAGGTAATTATGTGGCATCCCTAAATTGATTCTTATTTACTGGTATCTTCAAAGGGTGTACAGGTGGCGTAGTGCAGCGGCACAAATTTATTGGCTTTTGGATAATAGAGTACACAGGTATTTGCGCGCAGCTGTAGTTCAAAGGTACTAATGGGCAGTGCTGATAAGGCAGTATTTGCCATACCGCCACTTGACTGGCCATGCGTTAAAATTAACTGAGGTGATTGAGTAAATACGTTATGTGCAAGGGTCGGGGTTTCCCCCCCTTTTAATGCCACGATAGCTGAACTAATCTCAGCAACAATTGAGGGCGTCACAGTTTGTAGCACAGCGGGTTGGCTCTGCGGTTGACTGTGGCTTTGGCAGGCACTCACAAGGAGTGCCGCTAGGGTGCAAAAGCTTTGCTTAAAGGTCATTTATTTGCCTTGTTTGATTGTGGTATATACAGCACCATGTTTCAAAGGTTGGAAAGGCAAATCGAATGGCGCGGCATTGTTAGTATTCATAAAGGTCTGAGTAGTGCGCGCTTGTCGTGATGCTTCATTGGTTGGGCAGGCGCCAGTAGATATATGGTGCAATGCGCCAGCGAATAGCCCTTCTGTTTTGTCACCTAGCTCCTTAGTGAAATCATCGCTGAGCACACAGCCTGGCACTTTGGCGTCAAGGCCAATCTCGCCAATGATGTTTGCTTGAGGGGTGACGATAAAGCCGTCCTCATAGTCACCAAACCCCTTTTCATTGGCTGATTTGGTTTGAATTGTATAGTACACAGTGCCACAGTTTTGCTCAGGTAAAAAGCCGTACGGTTTCCCGCGTGTATTGCCACCAATCAAGATGACTTCTACGTCTATGCCACGCAATGCATTGATGACGCTTTCACTGGCCGAAGCGGTATCATTGGTGGTCAACATATAGACCCGATTCATTTGTGCAGAGGGCAGTTGATCATTATTGTATTCAAGTGTGGTCCAGTTTATCGACTGATCTACAAATCCGAGCGGCTCGTTTTTACTGCTCTGCTTGTCATTATGTGTTTTAACTGAGTAGGTACGATTGTTAGATTGGCTTCCGGCAATCATATAACTTAGCTGAGATGCTTGGAATACAAGACCACCTCCGTTGTAACGCATATCGAGTACTAGCTCGTCGACGTTGTTCTGGCTAAATTGATTAAATGCCGCAATCAGATCGGCCTGTCCACTGGCGACAAATTGATTAAACTGTACGTAGCCGATCTGCTTGCCTTCAAACTCGAAGACTTGACTATTTTTGACAGGAACAAGGGCCAAGTCTTTTGCGGTCAATGATACGGTCTTTTCTTGTCCATCACGACCCAACAAAGTCAATGTGACGGTTTGATCTTTTTGCGGTATAAAGGCTGCTAGAACTTGGTTGTATTGCGCGATGTCTCGACTATTAAAGGTAGCAAAGTCAATATCACCGACTTTGAGCAATCTGTCGCCTCTTTGCACTCCAGCATCGGCGGCTGGTGTATTGTCATCGATATATCCGACATAGGCCATACGTGTTTGCGGTATAGTCCAGTTGATACCAAAGCTAGCAGACACGCCGTCTTGTGATTCTTTTTTGAAGTCTTCGTAGCTTTCACTGAAGTGAAATTCGTCTTTATCTCGACCACTGGCGGTTGTTTCAAATGTTTTTAACTGGTCAAAATAAGCGGCGACAGTCGCAAACCCATTGGGATCATTGTCGATGATTTCATCGTACCAAAGGTAGGTTTCGTGGCTGAATGAGCGCAACCACATTTTCTCATGCATGGCGGTACCGGCAACATCGGGGTACGCTTCGTTCTCGAATGGATCGATACCACTGCGTGGTGCAGCACAGCGGTTAGCAAACTGAGTCGAAGAATCAAATCTACCGGCTTGCCAGGTTGGCGGTGTTGTATCTGGCACCGCTGGCGTAGTGGGTGTCGGTGTTACATTATTTGCCCCGCCACTGGAGCCACCGCAACCAGCGAGTAAGGTAGTTGTAAATGCCATACCTAGTGCTAGGTATAATTTGTTATTCAATCTCATATTCCATTCCTAAGCATTGCCAGATGATCTTCTTTGAGTAGACCTGTATCAGCGGGTGATGCTTTCAATTGTGCGTCCAAAATCAATACTAGAGTCAAATTATCAATTGCTGATGTAGATTACAATCAAATTAGCGGCTGTTACCATTTTTAATACAGGACATGAAAAAATTAATGGATTAGGCCGTCTTATTGATTTAAATTTGCCCAAACTTGGAACAGCTTTTGCTGTTTTTCAGCGATTTTTAAGCCATATGTTTTTTGCATGTAAAAGTATGCCTCGGCGATTTGTTTCCGTGCGTATACTGGAGGCTCAATAACCCGTTGTTTAAAATCGATTTTGACTGCACATGCACCATGTTTGTATGGCGTGTTTGGCAGCATGCCGAAACGATAGTTACTGCGATCTCCATTTATTTCGCCAATCGCAGGTGCTAGGTTTCGAACATCCGCTTCCATGCGCCTAAATTGGGCACTGACTTTACGGCAATGCGCTCTGCCGCCAGATTGCCAGCATTGTAACTGATGGCCAAACTCCCATGCTGGTACTATGTGCTCCCACTCTATCCGGGTCGCTCGACTATTTGGTTTGCCACTTCGAGTGATGGGTTTTCGCGGTTGATAGCCACATTTAGACGGATCAGGCACTAGCTTTTTCCCCTGCCGAGTGATGTCGCAACCGCAGTAAAGTGTTTTAGCGGATCCGCTGAGTTGTTGAGATAAGTGCTTTTTTGCCTGATAAAAACTCGTAAATGGCTGCGCGTTTGCGAACCAGCTAAAAAACACGGAAAACAATAAAATGACAACAGGGACAAAGGGCATGTCTCTCACCTAGGGTGAACATCGAAACTGTCCTCAGATTATCCCATTAATGTGATTAATAACAGCTTATTTAAACTGGGTACGTCGGCGTCGCCACGGCGGAGACTGAAATAAAAGTATGATGCCTGATATACAGAATAGAACGCTGGTGGCTGAAAAAGATATCAACAGCGGATTGTTAAAGTCATCTCTTTCATCATAATCCATAATATGTAACATCCAGAAAAAATCAAAAATGCGCCATAGCGTGCTGCGTACTGTGATCACATGACCACTGTCATTAGCTAAATAAACCGTGGTACTCAGGGTATCAGCAAATACGACGCGCCAAATATTTTTTCTATACTGTACTTCTCTGGGTCCCGTTGCCATGAATGTGACGCGGGCAATCTCGCTGTCGCCAAGGTAATGTGCTTTGGCTTGGCGCTCTATTGCAGCTTGAGTTGGCGCTTGAAACCGCTCACCAGTGACGCCGTGAAAATAGGCATCGGTATCACCACTTAATTTGATCAGGGGTGTATTGAGAAAATGTTTGAACTCAATGCTGCGTAGCCCACTCACTTGGTGGGTCAATTGATCCAAACTTGCCGTGTAATGATTTGAATTAAATGGGTTTTCTATTTGTCGGTTAGCAAGGTGTTTACCGTGGACCATTTCTAATGGAATGGCACTCATTACAAGTCCACCGAGCAGCCATGCAAAGAGTTGCAATGCCAGTAAATAACCAAGGTATTTATGTATTTTTCTGGCTGGTTTTAATGCGGTTTTAATCATTGCTCTGTTTTTTAGTCAAAATTGCTGATAGCTTATTGAAATTGGCGTAAAATCCACAGTGACAAATTGTCGCACCCAAAAGTATGACTTTAATTGCGTAAGCTAGTTACGCGGCGTTTTGGTGGTGAACAGTGTATAAACAATTGAGACCTTCGGTCCTATCATAAAGCAAGGTAACGCATTCACAATGTCAGAAATCCAATTTTTAAATGTCGACCTAGAGTTAGAATCCAAACATGATATCTCCGCTTTGGTTGAGGACCTGAGGCGTAATGCGGTTGTACTTCACTATGATAAAGATGATTATCGTGAGCTGGCGCGCATTGAATCGAGTACTGAAGTCAACAGCCCTAACAAAGCCATCAACCACCTATGTGAATTGATTGAGTCCTGCTCTAAGGCTGCACTTAAGCAGTGGTTAGGATGTAAAAAACGTACGTTTGACATTGGTTTTGTCTCAGGTGAAGCACCAAAGTGTTATTCTCAAGCCATTGATGTCGATACTTTATTACGTATATCTGCGATTGGTGCAGGTATAGAGATAACCTTGTATCCAGTGGAAAAATAGGGTTGTAAGAAAAGGGTTATGGTACGTGTAGCCCTTTATCGCCAAGACACGATCTGTTAATACTTTCATGTTTTTTCTGCCTTTTGCTTCCCCTTTGTGCAAGTGACTTTGCCAACTGACCATTTTTGCTTATTTTATAGGCCAATTATTTACATACGTCGTTTTATGCTGTCTATGTTGCAAGCTGGTTAATTATTCAAGAAGAAGAGATTGTTGCGCAAATAGTGATTGTTTTGCAATCTAGAAAACCTCAATATTATTTATATATTTCATTGTGATAGTGAAAATCTGAAATTTTTTATGTTAATTCATTATTAATATCTTGATAAATTTAGTGTGCTGTTTTATCTTGGCTATGCGAATGAACACCGGTTTTATGGTTTTCATGCGTAAACACACGGATTATTTCAAGGATATGTTATGAACAAGTTACTAAAATTGGCGACGCTGACAGCCGCCATTTCACTCTTTAGCGGTCAAGCGAATGCGCAACCGGCAGAAGTAGACGGTAGTTTCAATACTTCACTGCAATCAATAGACAGGTTTAACCCTGCAAGTTTTCAAGTAACAGATATTAAACGCGTGGTTGCAAAAGCAGTTGCGCGTGATATTGCAGTTAATGAGCAAAGTTGGATTAAGCAACTAAACAGTTTTAATAAACTTAATTTAGCGCAAGCTACCTTGTCTTCAGATGCATCCACGCTGGGTGCGCAAGCGAGCCGATTGACACGTCAATTAAAAGGGCTAACAGAGCACAGCCAACAAGTCTATCAATTGCGTTTGGCCGACAGCTCAATGCTGGCCGCGTGGCAGCAAGGAGAGTCTCCATTGGTCGCATTTGCGCCAAAAGGGGAAGATACAGAATGGTTACATGTTGAGGCATTTGATCAATATGGTGAAGTGCACTTACTTGATGCACAGCAGATGCCCAAGCGCCCGGTATTAATCGTTGAATTAGATAAACAGATAGTGCATCGCGAAGGAATTGCCGTGATGCAAAAAACTTTTCGACAGCACAGCGCATTGGCTTTGACGAAGACTGATAACACATGGTCTACCATAGCTGAAACTCCTGCGAGTGCGGCTATTTCGACATCGGTGATTAATCGGATCCGGTTGAGTGATGACAAAGAGCCTTGGATCTCTGGGGCAGCTGAAGTCTATGCGGTTGTAAATGGGGTTAATCCGAGTCGAGATGAGCCAGCACTCGATGTGGTTGACCTGCCTTATTTAGATCATGATGGGCAAGACTATACACCTAACCAAATCCTAATTCATTGGGAGCGCTATCGCTGGCAAGCGGCCGATGTTTTATTTATGGAACATGATGACAATACTAACTATCAAGAGCTTGCATCAACCTTTTTAAGCATCGTCACACAGGCAATGAGATTAATTCCAGATCCCAACGTTCAGGGTTATGCCATCATTCCTCAGTTGACCAATGAATTGATAAAAGCGATGCCAAGCCATTGGTTTAGCAATGATGATGACTATGTAGATGTGTTTTATACACTGTTTGAAAATCGCAGGTACACAGACTTAATGGGTGCCAGTAACAACGCCAAAATGACTTTATCTCCCTTAACGATAGAGCCTAGGTAAGTGCACTTTTAAATCGCTGCGGTGGTGGAAGATCGAATCGATTTATCAGTTAGGAACACAGTTACCTTACCTACTTTAACACTCACGTAGACTCTGCGCTGAGTATGTTATGCGGCCCAATGGATTGGGCCGCTTTTTTCTATTTAACGACTCTTTAACTACCAAATTTGCTCGACAAACTCAGGGTGATCGACAAACGGGTTGCGATTACCTTGATATTCATAGGCAGCTTGGTTGCGAGCACGTTCAATGGCATCAACAGGGTCTTGTTGATGCCAGCGCTTAAGCATGGCTATTACCCAAGGCTCAAATACCAACCCTGAGGTGCCATTGAGCACATCGCTACCGTAGCTTGATTTGTTGTGCCACCCGGCAATGACATTTTCATACCGTGTTGCCATGTAGAAGTAAATGCGAGCAAAGTCACCTTTAAAGGCATCGATGGGTTCGAATACGGTACCGTTATAGTTAATCCCGGATGCACTGCCTAACTTACTGCCATTTGAAGAAGTGTAACTGGCGCTGCCAACTTCACCAAAGGGGAAGCTATTGCGTTTAGCATTAACAAAACCATCTGAGGCAACAATATGGTGTACATCTGAGTTCATTGGCTCGACCTTGCCGCCAAACCAGCTTTTAGGAAATGAATGTTCGCGATTGTAACAATCTCCCTCAGCTCGGTAGCTACCGCATTGACCACTGACTGCAACAAAGTTAATGGTATCTGCGCCACTTGGTTTCTCAGAATAACGATCCAGCACCGAGTTATCTTGCTCGAAATAGCGGTCGCGTTCATGTTGATCAATAAAAGACCACAGCGCCCCATAGCCTTGGTTGTTGTGGTTCTTTATGATTGCATGGAGTTCGGATTTAAGAGCAAGCCCCGTAAGCCCAGCTGCGGTGGCATAGTATCCTGTGGGGTCTTGGCCATTGCCACCATCGTTACCTAAAGTAAATTGTTTTTGCTCTCGAGCGGTGAATTGTCCACCTGAAGTTAATATTTGACCATTGTGGCTAAACTCATAGTGTCCATTGCCGTGTGAACAACAAATACCATCGCCGTAGCTATCTGAAATGGTAAAAGTGTAGGTATCGTCTGTTAAGCACAAGGTGTCCGAAACTGTCTGGTTATTACTGTATCCGCTGCCACTTTTGATGACTTGTCCTGCTTTGTTCTCCAACTGCCAGCTGGTTTCACTGCCATAATTGTCTGTCAGTAAACTAAAGGCGACTGTGTTGTGCTGACAACCTGTTGGTGGCGGGGGAGGCGGTGGGGGCGGATTGACGTCTGTGCCGGTAGAAAAGTTATCAACGTATACAACTTCGCTGCCATCAAATCCGGTAACATCATAAAATCGTAAACCGATTTCAATGTTTTTAGAGGTACTGGCCTTGTATTGGTAAGTCAGCTGTTGCCATTGCCCTGTTTGCTGTGCATTGGAATAGCTGTGATAACCATCAACATATATCCGTGACTTAACGCCCCCTTCGGTATGGTAAACCCAAGTGCTAAAGTCATAGGTTTGTCCTGCAACCACGGCAATACTTTGGCGTATATCCGTATTGCCCTGCGTTGGTGTGTTCACGGTAATAGCGGCGGCGCTTTGGCCGTGCTGTACTGGGGTGTTAACAGGTGATGTCGTGATCCCTGAATCAATGGTAGTCCAACTACTTGGGGTGTTTTGTTGCCATTGTTCAAAGCTACCATTGTCAACTTGTGTGTGGCCTGATGAGCTGTAAATACCTGCTAAAATCGCAATTTGTATATACGCCCGGTTTTTTATGTTTCGTTTCATTTTGTTCTCTTGTTATTTTGATCTAATAAATCACGGGCGCTAAAACTCCACACCCGTTATTAAAATGCTAATAAAAATTAGATCAAAAAATAAACATTTCTTTTAATCTGTTTTCGTTGGTGTTTTTTTCTTTTCATAACTAAAAGGAATAACAAAGCAGATACTGTTCTTTTTGTTAAGAGATAGGAACAGTATCCTGCATGCTATTAAATGACCTGCACACTAAAGTGCCAGAGCAAGTAAAACGAAATGGGTTACGGGGAATAGACAATGTTGTTAAGTCAACTGAGTGCTGCGGCAAGTCCGCTTTCACAAGAACAACTGCAAAAGTTACAGGGGTTAGTGGCAGAACTAAACCCAATTCAACAAGCTTGGGTGAGTGGTTACTTGGCTGCAAATGCCAATACTGCGGCGCTTGGTGGCGTGCTTGGTCAAGCAGCTGCGCCAGCGCAAGATGCTGCTCCATTGACTATTTTATATGGTTCGCAAACGGGCAATGCCAAAGGTGTTGCAGCGCAGCTTGAAGCACAAGCTAAGTCACGAGGCTTAGATGTCAAGCTAGTTAACATGGCGGACTATAAGTCTGGCAACTTAAAGAAAGAAAAATTTATTGCCGTTGCGGTATCGACATACGGTGAGGGTGAGCCGCCAGAAGATGCTGAAAATTTACATGAATTCTTAGTTGGTAAAAAAGCACCTAAGCTAGACGGTGTTAAAATTGCGGTATTAGGTTTAGGTGATTCAAGTTACGAGTTCTTCTGTCAAACAGCGATTGACTTTGAAGAGCGCTTACAGAAGCTCGGTGCCGAAAGTGTCGTTGCTCGCGCTGATTTAGATGTCGATTACGAAGAGCAGGCTGAAGCGTGGATCGCGTCAGCGCTAGATGCATTTGAGCCAGAGCTCAAAGCACAGCAAGCTGCAGGTGGTGCCACGAATGTTGTGAGTGCCCCTTTTGGCGCACCGCAAGCTGCACATAGCCAGTATACAAAGCAAAATCCATTCACTGCTGAAATTGCGACCGCTGTGAAGATCACAGGTCGTGATTCGACTAAAGATGTGCGCCATATCGAAATTGATCTAGAAGGTTCTGATATCAGCTATCAACCAGGTGATGCACTCGGGGTGTATTTCCTAAACGATGAAGTGCTGGTTGATGAAGTATTAAAAGCATTAAATATTGCACCAGAAAGTGAAGTTACGCTGGGCAATGACACCTTGAGTGTTCGCGATGCACTGATTGAAAAGCTCGAATTAACCCAGTCATACCCTGGGTTTGTAGAGAAGTATGCAACAGCCACTGGGAATGAGGACTTGGCGAAGCTAGTTGCAGACAAGGCGGCACTGCGTGAGTATTTGGAAGCGCGTCAGATATTTGATGTGATCAAACAAAATCCGAGCGAGATTGCAGCACAATCACTTGTAGAGTGTTGCCGTAAACAACAAGCGCGTTTGTACTCTATTGCATCGAGCCAATCAGAGGTAGAAGAAGAAGTTCACCTCACAGTGGGTTTGGTTGAATTTGACGCGTTTGGTGAGCAGCATTTTGGTGGTTGCTCTGGGTTCTTAGCGCATCGCGTTGAGGAAGGCACTAAGGTCAAAGTGTTCAGTGAGCACAATGACAACTTCCGTTTGCCAAGTGATGATAATACGCCTGTGATCATGGTTGGTCCAGGTACTGGTATCGCGCCATTCAGAGCGTTTTTACAAGAGCGTGATGCCCGTGAAGCTGAAGGGGATAACTGGTTATTCTTCGGTAACCCTCACTTTACACAAGACTTCTTATACCAAGTAGAAATTCAAGGGTATGTGAAGTCAGGATTGCTAAACCGAGTGGATTTAGCATTTAGCCGGGATCAGGCAGAAAAAATTTACGTTCAAGACCGCTTACGTGAAAAGGGCGAAGAAGTTTTTGCTTGGTTAGAAAAAGGTGCGCATTTCTATGTGTGTGGTGATGCTACACGCATGGCCAAAGATGTGCATCAGGCGCTGCTAGACATCGTTAAGACCTATGGTGGTAAAGATGATGAGCAGGCCGAGCAGTATTTGAAAGAGTTGCGTAGTGCTAACCGTTATCAAAAAGACGTCTATTAATAGGCGTCATCACGCACTTTTACCGTCACTGTATAGAATTTAGGAAAAACCATGAGCAATCAAGATTACAAGCCCAATAGTAAGCACGATCCTGCGGCTAAATTTGCTGACAACGAGCGTTTAAAAACAGAGAGTCAGCACCTGCGCGGTACCATTGAAACCGATTTAGGCGACCAGTTAACCGGTGGCTTTACCAAGGACAACTTCCAACTGATCCGTTTCCATGGCATGTACCAGCAGGATGACCGAGATATTCGTGCTGAGCGTACTAAGCAAAAGCTAGAGCCGCTGCACAACGTGA
Source organism: Pseudoalteromonas sp. Of7M-16 (assembly GCF_022347805.1). NCBI lineage: Bacteria > Pseudomonadati > Pseudomonadota > Gammaproteobacteria > Alteromonadales > Pseudoalteromonadaceae > Pseudoalteromonas > Pseudoalteromonas sp. Of7M-16. The sequence goes on from NZ_JAKRFY010000029.1 coordinate 43,744, forward strand.
TGTTACGTGCACGTATGCCAGGTGGTATCATTCAGCCAGATCAGTGGTTAGCCATTGATAAGTTTGCTGAGGAGAAAACCTCTTATGGCAGTATTCGTCTGACAACACGTCAAACATTCCAGTTCCATGGTGTATTAAAGCCGCATATCAAAGAAATGCACTTAACCTTGCATGATGTGGGTATCGATTCAATTGCAACAGCGGGTGACGTTAACCGAAATGTACTCTGTACAACAAACCCTGTTGAGTCAGAACTTCACCAAGAAGCGTATGAGTGGGCTGCGAAGATCTCTGAGCACTTACTACCAAAAACACGTGCCTATTTAGAAATTTGGCTAAATGGCGAACGTAAAGATTCAACGGAGTTAGAGCCTATTCTAGGTTCTACTTATCTACCGCGTAAGTTTAAAACCACAGTGACTATTCCACCGAATAACGAAGTGGACGTGCACGCCAATGACTTGAACTTTGTGGCTATTGCTGAAGAAGGCAAATTGGTCGGTTTCAATGTCCTTGTGGGTGGTGGTCTTGCAATGACTCACGGCGATGTAAATACTTATCCGCGCCGTGCTGATGATTTTGGTTTTATTCCTCTTGAGCATACATTGGCAGTAGCAGAACATGTGGTCAGTGTACAGCGTGATTGGGGTAACCGTGTAAATCGTAAAAACGCAAAAACTAAATATACATTAGATGCATTCGGTATTGATGCGTTTAAAGAAGAAGTTGAAAAGCGCGCAGGTGTGAAGTTTGAACAAAGTCGCCCATACGAATTTACTCACCGTGGCGATCGCTTCGGTTGGGTTGAAGGCATTGATGGTAAACATCACCTGACTTTATTTTTACAAAGTGGCCGCATTTTAGATTATCCGGGTAAACCTCTGAAAACGGGTTGCCGCAAAATTGCAGAGATCCACAAAGGCGATTTCCGCATGACTGCGAACCAAAACCTGATCATTGCTGGTGTTGCAGAAGAAGACAAAGCTGAGATTGAAAAAATTGCCCGTGAGCACGGCTTAATCGATGACTCACATACCGAGCAGCGCAAGAGTTCAATGGCATGTGTGGCACTGCCTACTTGTCCATTGGCGATGGCAGAAGCTGAGCGTTATTTACCTGAATTGGTAGAGAAAACGGAAGCGCTATTGGTAAAACACAGCATTCCAAATGATGACATCATCATGCGTGTTGTGGGTTGTCCAAACGGCTGTGGCCGTGCGATGTTGGCGGAAGTGGGCTTTGTTGGTAAAGGTCCTAGTAAATACAATGTATATCTTGGCGGTAACCGTGAAGGCACGCGTGTTCCTAAACTTTATCTAGAAAACGTCAGTGAAGATGTCTATCTACCTGCACTAGATGAGTTGATCGGTCAATGGGCTGGCGAGCGTCAAGAGCAAGAGTGCTTTGGTGATTTTGTGATCCGCAAAGGCATTGTTGCGGAAGTAAAAGTTTCAAAAACGGATTTCCACGCTTAATAACAAGGGCCCGATAGGGCCCCATAATAGGACAAGCTATGAGCGAATTTAAGCAAATATTAACCCTAGATAAAGCGACACAGCAGGCACTTCTTGCCGATGCGAATGGCGTGTTGGCACAAAAAAGTGTTGAAGAACGTGTTGCTTGGGCGCTTGAGAATCTGCCTGACACCCATATGCTGTCGTCAAGTTTTGGTATTCAAGCAGCGGTGATGCTGCACCTCGTATCACAGCAGAAAAATGATATTCCTGTGGTCTTAACTGACACCGGTTACCTATTTCCAGAAACTTACCAGTTTGTGGATGAACTAACTGAAAGGCTGAAGTTAAACCTTAAAATTTACCGCAGCGAATACAGCCCAGCCTGGCAAGAGGCTAAATTTGGCAAGCTTTGGGAGCAAGGCGAAGCGGGTATTAAACAGTACAATACTCTGAATAAAGTCGAGCCAATGACTAGAGCATTGAAAGAGCTGAATGTTGGTACTTGGTTTAGTGGCTTGCGTCGTCAACAGTCTTCATCACGCTCTGATAAGCAAATCTTGGAAATTAGCCGAGGCAGTGTAAAGGTTTATCCTATTATTGATTGGCACAACCGAGATGTTTATCAGTATTTGACGAAACATGACTTACCTTATCACCCGCTTTGGGAGCAAGGATATGTGTCTATGGGTGATGTGCATACGACACGTAAATTAGAGCCTGGCATGACAGAAGAAGAAACCCGCTTCTTTGGTCTTAACCGCGAATGTGGCTTGCATATTGACGGTGATGGCATCTAATTTTTGACTTGAGTCGCACACTTAGGTGGCGACTCAAAATCTTCCCTTTTTATCTATTTCCACCCTCTGTGTTTCTCTGTCATTTCATATCCTTTTTGTATTGATAATTTTCTGCCCAATTGTCAAACTGTACGCAATACCAAGCTATACTATAAGAGTGTGGCCTCAAGCAAAAAGGAGTGCCGAAATGAAATCTGCAAGTTATCTATTAATCATGATGATGCTGGTTGGATTGGCATCGCTTTTTATTATTAAACGCCCAGATGGTAAACCTTATCTTAGCGTCGATATGATCTTTGGCGAAGCTCAGCAGCAAGCAAATTCATTATTAGACAAATCAAAGCGTGAACTCAACAATGTTGTTGATTCTGCAAAAAGTGCCCTAGGTGATGAGACACAAAGTAAATCACAAGCGACCATATATAAATGGCAAGATGCCAAAGGTAATTGGCATTATTCAGACAGACCGAATAGTCGAGTAAATAGCCAAGTACACACCTTGGATCCGACTAAAATTACCATCATGGCTGCTGAAAATACAGACATACTCAAGGAAAAAGCTGAGCAAGGGGATCAGTTAGATGACAAAGGTAGTATGAATAGCATGAAGCCAAGCGAAGTGAAAAAGCTGGTCAAAGATGCGCAAAATGTCCAAAAACTGATGGATCAAAGAGCTAAACAACTTGATGATACATAACAGTGACAAATCAGCATAAAAAAGGCGACCTCGTGTCGCCTTTTTTATTCCGTAGGATCGAGCTGTTCTCTCACTAACTTAGCAATTGACAAGCTAGCAGTTAACCCAGGAGATTCTATGCCAAACAAATTGATCAGCCCTTTGATACCATGTTGTACTTCGCTATCGATGACAAAATCTTGTGGACCAACTGTTTGCAGCTTAGGACGTATCCCCGCGTAGTCGATATGTAGCTTGCTTTTGTCAACGCTTGGCCAATATCGCTGTATCGCTTGATAGAATGTTTCTAATGCACTGGAGTCTGTCGTGTAGTCTAGTGACTCGATAAACTGAGTATCTGGGCCAAAGCGCAGTTGACCCGCAAGATCGAGTGTGGCATGAATACCCAGCCCATGCTGTTGAGGCACAGGATAGATCAAATGTTTAAATGGATGTTTGCCTTGATAGCTAAAATATTGGCCACGGCAATAGTGAAGTGGTGGGATATGTGTATGGTTCAATCCGGAAATTTTAGCTGCATTGTGCTGAGCAAATAAGCCGCCTGCATTGATCAAGTTTGTACAACTTAGTTGAAAAATCTCGCCTTCACAGTTGAGATCGACAGTAAACCCTAGTGGTGTAGGGTGAGCGGCAACAAATTCAGTATTCGGCACATATTGGCCCTGACTGCGCTCAAGTTGCGCAATCAAAGAGAGCATCAATTGGTGACTATCTACTATGCCTGTGGAAGGCGAAAACAGGCCTTCTTGAGCGCGGACCTGTGGCGCTTTAGCCTGTAACTCTGCTTTACTGAGCCAATATAAGTCAGTGACTCCATTGTGTTTGGCTTGTTGAAATAGCGTCTCAAGTACCTGTGCTTCTTCAGCAGTTTGTGCCGTGATCACTTTACCTAATTGTGCAAAAGGCACACCGTACTCTTTACAGTGTTGATAAAGCATGGCTTTACCCTCAACGCAGTGCTGTGCTTTACCACTGTTACTCGGGTAGTAAATGCCGGCATGGATCACTTCACTATTACGGCTGCTGGTATGTTCGCCAAAGTGTGAGCCTTGCTCAATCACAATGACATCTCGGTTTTGGCTGAGTCTGGCCGCTGTCGCTAAACCGACAACACCTGCGCCAATCACGAGCGTATCGATATGTTCCATGGTATTTATTGACTCGACTTTTTATCTGGGCGCTCAATTACGGCCGCAGTCATTCTTGATATGCAACACAGCTCGCCTTTGGCATTGGTTATTTTAATCTCCCAAACCGAGGTGCGCTTGCCAAGGTGAAGTGGTTTGGCTGTTGCACTCAAAATACCGTTGCGCGATGCCTTGAGATGATTGGCATTGATCTCCTGACCAACACAGTAAAAGCGTTCAAAGTCGACGACAAAATTTGCCGCATAACTGGCAACGGTTTCCGCTAGCGCGACATTGGCACCTCCGTGAACCATACCGATCGGGTTGTGATGGTGTGGTGTTGCGGGCATAGTGGCAACGAGGTAATCATCGCCAATTTCGCTTATTTCTATGCCAAGTGTGGCCATCAATGAACCTTTGCCATGCATGCCTTTATCTAAGGATTGACAAAGTTCTTTGGTAACAGGCTTAAACCAAATGCTCATACACTATCTGCTCCTTGCCTAACCAAATGAAATTGGTCTACGGCCAGTTTTACTATCTACCGATGGTTGTTTTTTACGTTTTTTATTGGACGTTTTACTTTTTGTCGGTTTATTGGCCGTCGCCTTGGGTGCCGATGGGCGAGGTGCTTCTGGTGCTGGGCGCGGGTTGGGTTGTGCGTCCTCTGAAAGGGTTAATTTAAATACCTCACCGTCAAATTGCAGGGTATCACCAGAATATATTTTTTTACGCTTTTGTGTGCAAAGCTCGTCATTCACAGCCACATACCCTAGTGTAATTAGCTGCTTAGCTTGTCCGCCCGTTTCTGCGAAATCGAGCACTTTAAGCAGGTTACACAGCTCTATCGGCTCTTCTTCCAGTTCAATTTCAATGTATTCTTGATTCATATCACAACTCTCAATGCGACTTTGCGACAGTATACCGCGCAGTTAAGATGAATGACGAAACTTTTTCGTGATTGTGGTGGTCTTTAATGTAAATGCAGCATTTGGTGTGTATTTTGCTTGCAGTTTGATTGATTCCATTATGACAACACAGGGAGATCGACTATGGGTATTCGCTCTGCTTTAAAAAAAGAGCTAATGAACTTAGACGCACTAGGTTTGATGACCGCAGATGATGTGCGCGCTTACCTGAACGTCCACCTTAAAATTGCGCGCGATAAACTTTCGCTGATCTCGCGTTTTAACACGCATCACAGCCAAGTTCAGGCGGGTTTACCCAGCACTGAAAAAGCATTGAAATTTGAGCGGCATAGACTATTTAAGGACGTCGTTTATCCCAAAGCTGCTGTGCAAAAGTGGCTCTCTCAAGCCAGTTAACACAGTTCTAGCCTGTTCTAATAAGTGCACTATAGTAGGACGCTAGGTGCACCACTTTTGTAAATTATCGCAATAATTTTAGTTACAAAGACAAAATGTCATGGGCTTTTTGCGTGTACTCCAAGCTTAAATTGATGTTTTCTAGCGCTGGTTTAAAAGGCAGTTGATAGCCATCAATAGCCACTACTGGAAATTCGTTGAGTAATTGTGCATACATTTTTTGTGTTTGTGGCTGCAATAGAAAATCAATGAAAGCGAGGGCATTCTTTTTGTTTGGTGCATGTTTAGCGATAGCGGCTGTGGTGGTTGAAACAGGCGTCTGCCCGTTGGCCATTTGCAAAAAGTGCATTGCAAGTTGCGAAGCGAGTTTGACATCTTGTTTGTTGTTTGACTGTTTCATCATGTGCCAGTAGTAGTGATTGGCTAAAGCATAATGACACTGGCCTTTAGCGAGTGCACGCAACTGATCTCTGTCGCCACCTGAAGGACGTTTAGCCAAGAGTTGATTGGCGGTTGTCATCCATTGAGTATCTTGTAGGTTTTTGCCTGATAACAGACTTGCGAAGAGCGTTTTATTGTAGCTATGGCGCCAGTCTCTGACACAAAATTTGCCTTGCACTTGATGCGCACTAAATTGAGCGAATTGAGTTGGCACAAATGTGGTTTTATGACTTTGACTATCTTCACGAGTAAATAATGCTCGAGTGCGCATAGACAGGCTTATCCAACGTTGATTGGGATCCTTAAATACACTGGGTAATACCGACCAGCCCTTTAATTCTGTCATGGGTTGTAACAGATCTCGATGGGCACTCAGTTGGGCTAAATCAGAGCTTAATATGACATCTGCTCGAGAGTCAGTTCCATCAGCTTTGAGCCGTGACAGCAGGAAAGTTGATTTACCGTTGACGAGGTTGACCTTTACACCACTGTGTTGCTCAAAAGCTTGTAGCATAGGTTTGATAAGTTCATATTTGCGAAATGAATAGACGTTTAATTCATCGTCACTGGCTAAAACTTGGGTACTTAGTAGCAGAATCGGGTAAAAACAACAAAGTTTACTTTTAATCATCGCAAATAAGAATTATTATCAAGTAGTGCAATGGTACAGTGTTATGAGCGGATGTCTAGAGTAAAAAAGTGGGAAAAATTCTTTCAGTCATCGATTAAGTTCGGTGGTTGGATATACAGCGTATACTTGTGTGCTATCTGTTATATGGCCGTGGTTTTTCACGATCATTACACACAGCGTGGCCATCATCAACTCGAACAACAAGTTGCGCAATACCAATCTAGAATGAGTGAGCAGTTGCAGCGTTTCGCCCATTTACTCTATTCGATAGAGGCGTATTTGCGGGCAACGCCTGAAATCACCCCAGAGCAATTTTATCACCTTGCACAATCTCAATTGGCGGGATTAGACCTTGAACTGAGTTTGGAGTCCTATGTCATCATTGATGGCTCTCAGGTAAAGGCGTTGGAACGCCAGTATCGCGATTTGGGCTTTTTTGATTTTACTGTGCATTTACCCGAGACTGAAAGTAAACAGTATTTGACAACAGTTAAGGCGGCACCAGTATCGGAGTTTGGTCATTTGCTCGGCAGCTCGGTTGCGATTTCAGCGGCTTCTTCTGGGCGATTGCAAAAAAGCGAACTACAAGCCATTAACTGGCCGCATTCTCATCGTTGGAGTGTGGTAATTGAGCAATTTCAAAGAGATGGCGTTGTAAAGGCATTGGGTATTGGTTTCCAGTTACAACATTTGTTAGAAGGGCTGTTTAGTCAATTCTATCAAGATAATGCTCATCAAGTACGGGTGCTATCTGAACGTCAGCTGTTATTTACTTCGGATTGGCAAAGTAGCTATGGGCTAGCTGAAATACAGCCCGGAATTGTTGAAACCATGGACTTCTTTGGGCAACCAATTGCCATCCATCTGTATACACAAGAGCAACTGACACCTTCGTTACTGAATAATTACACCTTGATCATTATGATGGTGGTAGTGATTGCAGCGGCACTTGGGTTAATGGTGCTATTTCAAGTACGGTATCTATCTAGACAACATCAAACTATCAACACCATAGTGGAAGAGCGAACCGCCAGTTTGGCACAGGCCAATCAACAGCTGCAGCATGCTTCAAATAAGCGTTTGTCATCACTACAGCAGCAAATTGTTGCAGAAAGAAAATATAAAAGCCTGTTTGTGAATAGCAGTGAAGGCTTATTTGTGTTGGACAAACAAGGTGTACTGGTTGATGCAAACCCGGCATTTAAAACCCTACTGATTGGTGAAGGCCAACGACTTAATTCTTTGAAGCTCAGTGATCTTATGCTGGAGGGAGAGTTTGCTGCCAAGTGGCGCAACATGGTGATGACATTCGAACAACATGAGGAATTAGAGTGGTTGGCGGGATCAGAGCGATGCAACGGTGTTTGGCTGCGACAAACCGGCTCTTGGATCTGTCATAGTCACGACACCATTTATGAAGGAAGAGTAACGGATATTACGCAGATCAAGCTATTCAATGAACAACTTAAATACAAAGCACAGCATGATAGTTTAACAGATCTGCTCAATAGACAAACATTCTTGCAGCTAGTTGAAACGAGCCGGCAGGGTGATTCAGGCCATTATATTCTGCTGTACATCGATTTAGACCGTTTTAAGCTGATCAATGACACATTAGGTCATCTTGCTGGTGATACGTTACTGGTCGAATTTGCCATGCGCATGCGAGAACTGGTGGGCAGCTTTGCAGATATAGCGCGGTTAGGTGGCGATGAGTTTGCCATACTTTTTGAACAGGCATCGCTTAGCGGGCCATTGGAGCTATTACTAGAAGATATTTTAGTTGCGATCCGTGAGCCATTTAACTATCAAGGGGCCAAACATTCAGTGAGTGGCAGTGTTGGAGTCAGACGTTTTACAGCACCCTGTCACAACTATGAGGCGGAAAGGTTGTTACATGATGCTGATGTGGCCATGTATGAAGCAAAAAAACGCGGAAAAAATGACTATCACATTTTTACCTCTGCAATAGCAAGTGAGGCTTCACGCCGGCTATTAATAGAGAGAGAGCTGCAAACGCTCGATATGGATAAGGAGCTATCACTGCGCTTTCAACCGATATATTGCCAGCTAGGCGAGACCATTATTGGTTTTGAGGCGCTGCTGAGGTGGCATAGTCCGAAGTTGGGTATTGTGAGTCCGGCTGAATTCATCCCTATCGCGGAAGAGTGTGCGCAAATAGTCAAACTAGGTCGCTGGGTTTTCCAGCACGCGATGCAATGTGCGCAACGTTTTCCAAACCGGCATATTTTTATGAGTGTTAATGTGTCGCCTTTGCAATTGCAGCACAAGGGATTTATGCATTGGTTGGTCGGGCAGTTTGAAGCAACGGGGTTGAATGCATCGCAGTTTAAGATTGAATTGACTGAATCGGCGATGATGACGCAAGAAAACAGCTTAATCGCACCGCTACAAAAATTGGATAGTATGGGGTTTGGTATTTATATCGACGACTTCGGGACGGGCTATAGTAGCCTATCTCGACTGAATATACTGCCAGTTGATGGCTTAAAAATTGATCGTGCGTTTATTGATGGCATCGAAAAAGCGGGTAACCCTAGGCAATTGATTGAAGCCATCTGTGCGATTGCAAAAAGCTTCAATTTAACTGTGACCGCAGAGGGTATAGAGCAACCAGCGCAGCTAGCTGTTCTATCTACACTGTATTGTCAGCAAACTCAGGGGTACTTGATGAGCAGACCATTGCTCGAAGACGATGCACTGTATTTGTTACATCAAAATATGCAAAAGCATATTACAGAGCATGCCAGCTGAAACTCAGCCGTCAGTGTTTCAGCGTGCTTTGAGTACCGCACTAAATATGCTTAGTGCGGATACAAAAACTAGCCTTTGTTCATTTGCTCAATAAAGTTGGTTGAGTCAGCTATCGAGCGATTCATATCGGTGATTAAACTCTGTATGTCACGTTTTAAGCTGCTAAATTCGCCTTTGATGGCTGCGATAGCCTGTGCATTTAGGTTGTGCTTAAGATATAAGACGTTGTCTTTCATAGAGTCTAAGACCGGTTGCATCTTTGCCTCGCTTTTACGCATTGAACGTAGCAGCCTATTATATTGCTGTTGGGTCTGGATCAGTGTTTTTTCACTGCTGCGTTTAAGCTTTGGATTAGTAAATTGGTCTAGCTCTGTTTGCCACTCTTCGAAGAGTGCATCGGCAACGGATTCTACTTTGTTGATGTTATCACTCACAGATTCGGCTGCTTTGAGACTTGCTTCATAATCGCTATTCAATTGCTCGTAAACGTTTTTCAGCTCGCCCCCGTCGAAATCGATAAGCACAGACAAGCGCTCTAACGCATTTTGAAACTCTTGTTGAGAAGCTTGTTGAGATGCTTGGGTATCCTCGACGCGATCTACCAAGATATCACGTTTGTGTACGCCGACTTGCTCCCATGCAGAATAGTAAGCATTTTGTGCGCTTTTACAGCCACCAAGGATGACACAAGCGACAATTAAAACATAAACTTTTAGGTATTTTAGAGGCATACTTTATCCTTTTACTTTAAATGGCTACTTTAAATTATGAAGTGGATTGGTAAGATGTGCAAAGCAATCATTATGTATGAATTATTATGAAACAGCATTGGCCACAATTAAAAGTTCGCGCGAAAGCGGTGTTAGATGCACAGCCAAGTTGGTGGCGGCGCTTTTTTGAGCGCTGTAAAGAGGACCAGTTAACCATCAATGCAGGGTATCTAGCCTATGTAACTTTACTATCTTTAGTCCCGCTCATTGCTGTTGGCGTTGCTATATTCACGGCCTTTCCCGGGTTTGAAAATACGCGTTTGGCGATAGAAAACTTCATCTTTAATAATTTTGTTCCCACTTCAACAGACACGATTAAAGCACATATCAGTGCTTTTGCTGGCAATGCCAACCAAATGACCGCAGTGGGGATCAGTTTTTTAGCGGCGGTTGCGTTACTGCTGATCCGCAATGTAGATAGCGCCTTGAATCGAATTTGGCGAGTCGAAAGCAAACGACCCTTGATGATTTCCTTCGCAATTTACTGGATGGTTTTAACTTTAGGTCCGGTGCTGCTGGGCGCAAGTATCGGTGTGACCTCCTATATTGTGTCTTTGGTATCATTTGCCGATCAGGGGATCCCTGGGTTTAGCGGTTTGTTGTTGAAGTTACTTCCCTATGTAATTTCTATGGCAGGCTTCATTATGCTCTATACTTTAGTTCCAAATACACGTGTGTCGTTCAAAGCCGCGATACCGGGCGCGTTGTTTGCTGCTTTTTTATTTGAGCTGACGAAAAGAGGGTTTGCGATGTATATCAGCCACTTTCCGTCCTATGAGGTCATATACGGTGCGTTGGCAACTATCCCAATTTTATTTGTTTGGGTGTATTTATCATGGATGGTAGTGTTATTAGGCGCTGAGTTTACAGCTTGTTTAGCCGAACACCATAAAGAGGAGAATGACACACCTCAACAATGAGGTAAGTCCATGACCTTACTGTATCAGCCTACGGATCCGCTGCGCAGTTTTCACCTACCAGTTTCCCATGGCCATCAATTGCATATTGAGGAGTATGGAAACCCAGCTGGTATACCTGTGTTGATATTGCATGGTGGCCCCGGTATGGGGCTGCAAAAGATGGCACAGAGCTATTTTAACCCCCAGCGCTATCGCATTATTTTGTATAGCCAAAGGGGCTGTGGCAACTCCTCTCCGCAATCGCTTGAATACAATCACACGGCGTTACTCATCGAAGACATTATTGCGCTGTTGAATTATTTGGATATTCCTCGTTGTGTAATAGCGGGAGGCTCTTGGGGAGCGACGTTGGCGGTTTTGTTTGCGCAGCAATACAAAGAGCGTGTCTCTGGGCTGATCATTTGGGCGAGCTTTTTTGCGACGAATTCAGATCTCGCTTGGTTATATGGCGCTACGGGGGCTGGAGCACAGTTCTACCCAGAGCGTTTTGTCCAGTTTTCACAACATTTGACGGCGCATCAGCAAATTTTATCTTTATATCATGAACAGCTATTTGGCGAAGATGAGTTACAGCAGCATAAAGCGGCACAATTGTGGCACGACTGGGAAACTCAGTTAAGTGTTGATACTCAGTTGCATAGATATCAACTACCTTGTAGCGCACATTTGGTTTCGCAGGCGAAACTGATGGTGCACTACATGTCGAACCATTGCTTTTTGGAAGAGGAAACACTGTTTAACAATGCGGGTATTTTGCAGTCGCTACCAATATGGATGATTCACAGCAGGCACGATTTAGTTTGTCGGTTTGCACCTGCGCAAAGGTTCGCGGAGTTAGTGCAAGCTAGGCTACTTATTTTAGAAGGCGTTGGGCACTGTACGTCAAATCAAGTATATTCGGAGGCTATTCGCAGAGCGGCAGATTTACTGCTGTGCAAAATAGATAAAAACAGAGGTTAAAGTGCAAGGATTAATTCAAAGAGTCAAGTTTGCCAAAGTGGAAGTCGGTGGCGAAGTGGTAGGTGAAATTCAGCAAGGTATTTTGGTATTGCTCGGAGTTGAAAAACTTGATGATGAGCAAAAGGCCGATAAGTTACTGCACAAAGTGAGTAATTATCGCATTTTTACCGATGAAGCGGGGAAAATGAATTTGAGTTTGAGAGACATAGGGGGTGAGCTACTGGTGGTTTCTCAATTTACATTGGCGGCGGATACCAAAAAAGGGATGCGTCCTAGTTTCTCTTCTGCGGGCACACCAGAGCAGGCACAGCAGCTTTACGAATACTTTGTTTCTCAAGCACGAGAGTCAGGTATTACAGTCGCGACAGGTCAATTCGGCGCCGATATGCAGGTCAGTTTATGTAACGATGGCCCAGTGACTTTTAACCTGTCTGTTTAGCGCTCTATTGCAATAATATGATTTGCATAGCCGGGTACTTGATGTATATACGGCTTTTTGCCAAAATTAATGATCAGCAGATGCTCTAGCTGTTTCAATTGTGACTCATGCTCTGCAATAAAGTTGATAAATAGCACGCCCTGTTCCGTTAATGCATTGCGTAGCAGGGTGTAAAATTTGTGCTGATACAAAAAGCGTGGCGCATCTAGCTCGCTAAATAAGTCCAAGATTATCCAATCAAATGGCTGAGCATTATCCAGCTCTAATACCTTGTACGCGTCATTGCAGTTGACTTCACTGATATGATCTCCACCGAAATAACGTTTGTAGCAGTGGATGATATCAGGGTTATTTTCTACAGAGATCACTTGGCAATCTTGATGGACGCTATGCAAATAATCACGGATCGCACCGCCTCCGAGTCCTAATTCAAGTACTCGTTGTGGGGCAGGGTATTTTTGCCATAGGTCATCCAACACTTGCAAATGAGGAAAAAGCAAGTGCTCTGGGTGATTCAGTTCAACGATTGACTGTAACGTATTATTTATCAATAGCCAACGGAGCGATTTTTCTTGTCTAACTTGTATGCTCGTCTTACCGTGCTTATGCCAATATAACAAGTGACCAAGCTGGTGGCTTTGGGCTACAAAATCGTTGCTGACGGTTCCTGATTCAGTCAAAAAATCTTGCATAGTTCCATCAGCATAGACAAGGATTGAGGTAATTCCACTGTGTTTAGATGATTTTACACAATTAGTCGATGATTTTACCTTGAACATTTCCTGTTCATTATTTTTCTTGTAAGGTAGAACACAAAAATAGCACACACATGAGTGTGCATGAAAAGGAGTAAATATGTTTCCAGTCATTTCGCCACAAAGTAGCCAAGATTGGCAAGATTATTATCAATTACGCTGGCAAGTACTCAGAGCACCGTGGGATCAACCGAGGGGATCAGAGCAAGATGATTTAGAACAAGATGCAGAGCACCGATACATTAAAAATAATGAAGGTGAAGTCCTGGCGGTAGCGCGTTTGCACTTTAACAATCATCTTCAAGCTCAGGTGCGTTATATGGCCGTTGCTGAAGGGCACCGAGGGCAGCATTTAGGTAGCCGACTGCTTCATGAACTGGAAAAAATCGCCTGGACACAGGACGCACAAGAGTTGGTACTCTTTGCGCGAGAACGCGCACTGGCATTTTACGAGCGCCACGGTTATGAGGTGGTAGAAAAAGCCCATCTAGCGTACGGAGATGTACAACATTGGAAAATGGTTAAGCAAAAACCTTCAGAACCGGGTTGGTTTAGACATCCAGATTGGACGCAAGTTCTGCAAGACACATGGCGCGAGTCAATTCCGATCAGTGATGCTATGGGTATCAAGGTTGAAAGTTATACCGATTGGCAGTTTTCTACTAAGGCGGATTTAAAAGCCAACTTGAATTTACACAATTCAATGTTTGCAGGCTCTGTGTATAGCATGGCAACTTTGACAGGGTGGGGGGCGACTTATTTAGCACTTAAAGAGCTCAATTTAGAAGGGGATATTGTACTGGCGGATGCCGAGATTAAATATCTCAAGCCATTAACGACAGCGCCTGGTGCAACGGTAACTCTGTCAGAGTGTAGCGGTGAGCTAAGCGAACTCGAAACACAAGGCAAAGCGAAATACACGGTCCCAGTCAACGTCTACGATGGTGATGTCTTGGTGGCTAAGTTCTGCGGTATCTTTTTCGTTAAACGTTAACTCGTTGTATGCCAATTATCCGGCCAAATATAATTCGGCCGGATAGCAAACTTTACAGTAAATCAGTGATGGCAATACCGAGCCCAAGTCGCTGAATATGGGCATTGTAATCTATTAAGCTCTCACCGTAGCCGTTAAAGTACTGCGCGTAGCCGCGCACTCTTCCGGTAATTGGAAATGACCAGTCTAGTTGTACGGCACCGCGGTTATCGCCGCCCGCATTGTTGCGTAACATCATGCCTACCTCGTGGTCGTTGTTGAAACGGTATGCGCCACTGAGCTCAAAATACCCCATGTATTTGTGAATATCTGGGTTATCATCACCTTTTGCCGCATTGGTATCTGGTTTTTCATCTTCAGGCAGGCGATACCAAGGTTTAAAGCTAAATACAAAGCCATTGTATTCCCAAATAAAATTGGCATAAATACGATTCCAAGAGCGGGAGTTTGGTTGACTTCTGCCGTTGGACTGATGGGAGATACCCAATACAAAGGCCATTTCATCGCCCCAAAGCACATTTTCATCATCTAAAAAGTTGACCCAAAAAATTTCGGGTTCATAGTTTGTTTCTCTAAAGGGTGATGAAATATCTTTGTTATACACCTGCCAATAAGACTGCAAAGTCACGCCCATGTATATCGCTTGGTCTTTGTCTTCAAAATCATGATAGATGGGAAGCTTCAATGAGATTTGATATTTTGCTTCCACATTGTCTAGTGGTTCACCATCTTTCTCAGTTTTATCCATAAAGCCATCAAACGGACGATTGTTTGGGTTCTTGATATAAGAAACTGGCAAGATGTAATTGCGGTGATGCGGTGTCAAAACATTGCGATTTTCTTCTGTGACGCGCTCCCTTGCCATACGTTTATCTAGTTGGCTTAAAGCTCCTATTTGCTGCTCACAATATTGGCGCACTTGTTTCACGGTTCGAGTGTCATCGCCTGAAATTGATTGATTCAAAATACATTGATTGAGCGCTGAAATTTCGTCTTTAGAGGGACTTTTCGCAACTGCATGTTGTGCAGGTAAAGCAAAGAGCAGTGCCAAAGTAAGCTTGTTAAAATCCATATTTAATTCCAAACAGGTAAGAAAATGTCCAAACAATGGGTGACAGGTAGCAAAGCTGCGATTACCAAGTCATCAGGGCGCTATAGTATAAGTAAGTGATGAAAAAGCCCAGCAGAATCAAGTGAAAGGTGGATTGGGTTTTGACAGTGCCCAAGCTGGACACTGTCGATATATTAGGATTTGAGCCTAGAAACCACAAAATATGGGTTGAGGTAAGACTCTTTTTGATTATATGTCAGTGGTGAACCATCAATCTGAGTGACGGTGGCACCTGCAATTTTGGCTACTGCATGACCGGCACCTGTATCCCATTCGCTTGTTGGGCCAAGGCGCGGATATACGTCAGCTTCCCCTTCAGCGACTAAGCAGAGTTTTAATGAGCTGCCTTTTGGTACCATTTCAACATCATCGAATTGCGCTAAATAATCAGCAAGCTCAGCGGAGGGGTGAGATCGAGAACCAACCACTTTAATTGTTCCCTGCTGTGCTTTTTGGGTTACTTTTAGTTCAATACGGGCTTCATCACACTCTCTGAATGCGCCAATGCTCTGTGCTGCTAAGTAGCAAATATTAAGCGCAGGAGCGTACACCACACCCATAGTCGGAGTGCCTTGTTCAATCAACGCAATATTGACGGTGAACTCGCCATTTTTTTTGATGAACTCTTTGGTGCCATCAATTGGGTCTACAAGCCAGTATCGCTGCCAAGTTTGGCGTTCCTGCCAGCTGATATCTGCACTTTCTTCACTTAAAATCGGGATTTCAGGTGTTAAACGCTGTAGACCTGCGGTGATAACTCTATTTGCGGCAAGATCAGCTTCTGTCACTGGGCTGTCATCATTCTTAAATTCTATGGCAAAGTCTTTGGCATAGATCTGCATTATTTCGTCGCCTGCGAGACGAGCAAGTTCGACAAGTTCTTCGAGCAGGTCTGTATCATTCATAGGTAATCCTTGCTACTGGATGATGTTTTTATCTTTCAAATAATCAATTAATTGTTGTACGGACTGCTCAAGAGAGTTTTCACCTGTATTAAGTCTTATTTCTGGCGCAACAGGGGGTTGATAGTCAGAATCAATTCCCGTGAAATTCTTAATTTCGCCAGCGCGTGCCTTTTTGTATAAGCCTTTAGGATCGCGTTGCTCACATACTTCAAGAGGCGTATCTAAAAACACTTCTACAAACTCGCCTTCGCCTACTAGGTTTCTAACCATGTCTCTTTCTGCTTGGAAAGGAGAAATAAATGCAGTTAAAACCACAAGTCCTGCATCCACCATGAGCTTGCTTAATTCACCAACTCGACGAATATTCTCAACGCGATCGGTATCACTGAAACCGAGATCTTTACACAGTCCATGTCTAACATTATCACCATCGAGCAAATAAGTATGCACACCACTTTGATGTAGCGCACTTTCTAGTGCATTGGCCACGGTACTTTTCCCTGAGCCAGAAAAGCCCGTAAACCAGAGGATCACAGGCTTATGGCCTTTGAGCTCACTACGATGTGTTTTTTCCACGGCATAATTATGCCAAACAATATTTTTATCCATGAAGCTATCCATTAAAAGGGAAAGACCAATGGGATCAAGGTCAGGACGGTAATAGAGTAAATAATTGAAAGAGGAACGCCTACCGTGACGTAATCTTTGATCCGGTAGTTTCCTGCACTATAGACCATCAAGTTTGTTTGATAACCAAAGGGTGAAATAAAGCTTGCTGACGCACCAAAAGCAACAGCCATAATAAAGGGGAGTGGATCGACACCAAACCCGACAGCCAAAGCATATGCAACTGGAAATGACAATGCAGCAGCGGCGTTATTAGTGATAAGTTCGGTAAATACCACGGTCATTACAAAGATGGCAATAAAAGCGCCATAAGGCCCAAAATCACCGAGTAACAGAAACAGCGCATCGGACAGTTGTGTTGCCAAACCAGTTTCAATCATTAATTTGGCAAGACCAATGGCACTGCCGACAATGGCCAGCAACTCAATAGGAAAACGACGTTTCATTTCGTTGACTTTAATTGTACCGAGGGCTACTAATCCAAGTAGCAGAACCATGAGGCCTTTGACTAGGGGCACAATATCAAAGATACCCAAGCCAATCACAGCGGCAAAGCCCAATAAAACATGACCAGATTGCTGTTTTGTTAAGTGAGTTTGTAAATCCAATCCTGAAATATAAACAAATTCACGTTTTAGATCAGGCAAATTATAAAAGTCGCTGCCAGGTGCCAGAATTAATGAGTCACCCGCTTGCAGTTTCACTTTGCCAAGGCCGCCTTGCAGGCGGTCATGCCCGCGTCGAATGGCGATAACTGCAGCGTGAAACTGTTCACGAAAACGGATCTCTTTGATGGTTTTTCCGATGTATTTCGAAGACTGACTTACAACCACTTCAACTAGGTGCTCAACGTCTTTTTCGTGTTTATCATGCACAACCTGCAAGCCATCAAAGCGGCGTAACAAAGGGACTGATTTGATATCACCAACGAACAATAAAACATCGCCTTGGCAAATTTCCTGCTGCGGAGTTACGGCACAGATACGGCGCTCCCCACGAATAATTTCTGCTAAGAATAAGTCTTTTAGGTCTCTAAGACCGTTTTCTTCAACGGTGCGACCAATTAACTTTGAATCGGCTGAGACCTTGCCCTCTAAGTAAAAAGGCACAACTTCTTGGTCTTCGGTTCCGTGGTCTGGCAAGAATTTCAAGAGTAATAAAATTGTCAGCAAGCCAACAATAAGAGCGCCCGCACCAACCAAAGTAAAATCAAAAAAGCCCAGAGGGGCCATACCTGCATCAACGGCAAAGCCATTGACGATTAAATTCGTAGACGTGCCAATTAAGGTTAAGGTGCCTCCCAATATGGCTGTGTAGGATAAAGGCAGCAATAACTTGGAGGGCGAATGTGTTTGGCTCTCTTTAATGGTGCTGATCAGAGAAGCGACAACCGCGGTGTTATTAGTAAACGATGATAAGAAGGCCGTAGAGAGGCCAAGTTTCATTACGGACTTAGACAAACTGCCACTGGCAAGTGTACTGGCAAGCTTTTGTACAAGTGTAGTTTTTTCTATTGCAATAGAGACTAAGATCAACAGTACAAGGGTGATCAAAGAAGGGTTGGCATAATTTACCAACATAGATTCCAGCTCGATTAAACCAGTTAAATAGCTCACGCCAATGGCGCTGACAAATAACCAAGCCGGATTAAGTCGTGTGCCAAATAAGCACACGACTAAAGCGAGCATAATGCCTGTTAAGATGATTTGATCAACTAGCACGTTTTTCTCCCAATAACAGGCATAAATCCACTTACTTCAACTTGCTGATATCAAGCGCTTGCCAATGTGGGAAGTGCTTACGTACCAGGGCGTTGAATTCAAGTTCAAAGGCACTGAACTCAGAGCTTGTCGCAGACTCTTCAGCAAGCAGTGCTTCGATCATACCAGCACCAATGGTGAGGTTGCTGATGCGATCAATCAGGATAAATGAACCTGTTTCATGGTTGCTGCGATAGATATCAGCCACGATGCTCTCGGTCAACTCTAAGGTGACAATGGCAATTTCATTCAATTGCAATTGCTCTGCTTGACCTTGCTCTAACGTATTTACATCGATGGTGTGATCAATCTTACGTACAATGGCTGATGTACTCTTACTGCCCAACTTGAAGTTGTAGTTCTTGCCCAATACAAGAGGCTCTTCGTGCATCCACACAAGCTTTGCTTGAATAAGGTTGGTAACTGCCGCAGTAGAGTCAGCTGGAACGATAACATCACCACGGCTGACATCAATTTCATCTGCTAAGGTGATCGTAAATGCTTGACCTGTTTGCGCTTGCTCAAGGTTACCATCAAAAGTCACTAGCTCTTTAATAGTTGAAGATTTGCCTGAAGGCAGTACTTTAACCGCTTGACCTGCACTCAATGAGCCTGAAGTGAGCGTACCTTGAAAACCGCGAAAATCTAAATTTGGACGCACTACATACTGTACAGGGAAACGTGCTTCAAACCCGTGGTTTGCTTCAGCGGCAGGTGAGTCTTCTAGTAGCTCAAGCAGTGGCTTATCTGTGTAGTAAGGAGTCTTTTCAGAACGTGTTACTACGTTATCACCTTTAAGCGCTGACATAGGGATAAACTTGATGTCTGATACATTAAGCTGCTCTGCAAACTGCAAGTAATCCGCTTTGATCTTCTCAAACACGGCTTCGTCAAAGTCAACGATGTCCATTTTGTTGATAGCAACAACAAACTGTTTAATACCTAAAGAATCACAAATAAAGCTGTGACGCTTCGTCTGTACCTGTACACCGTAGCGCGCATCAACCAAGATGATAGCGAGGTCACTCGTCGAAGCACCTGTTACCATATTACGGGTATACTGCTCGTGACCTGGCGTGTCGGCAATGATGAATTTACGCTTTGCTGTTGAAAAATAACGATATGCAACGTCAATCGTAATGCCCTGCTCACGTTCAGCTTGTAGACCGTCAACAAGTAGTGCTAAATCTAGTTCTTCACCGGCGTTACCGACTTTCTCGTTATCTTTATGTAGTGCAGCAAGCTGATCTTCATAAATTTGGTGGCTGTCATGTAGTAGACGACCGATCAGTGTCGACTTACCATCATCAACGCTACCGCAAGTCATCATGCGTAATAAGCTTTTATCTTGTTGGCGAGACAGATAGGCCTCAATGCCCAGTTCTCTTACTTCATTTGCTGTAGACATTTAGAAATACCCCTCGCGTTTTTTCTTCTCCATAGAGCCCGCTGAATCGTGGTCAATGACACGGCCTTCGCGCTCCGATGATGTGGATAGCAGCATTTCTTCGATGATGCCGGTTAAAGTATTGGCTTCAGATTCAACAGCACCTGTTAGTGGGTAACAACCTAGCGTACGGAAGCGCACAGACTTCATTTCTGGTACTTCACCTTCTTCTAAAGGCATACGCTCGTCATCAACCATGATAAGGGTACCGTCACGCTCAACGACAGGGCGTTTCTCTGATAAGTACAGAGGTACAATTTCGATGTTTTCTTGGTAGATATATTGCCAAATATCGAGTTCTGTCCAGTTAGACAATGGGAATACACGAATACTTTCACCAGGGTTTACTTGGCTGTTGTAGGTATTCCAAAGCTCTGGGCGCTGGTTCTTTGGATCCCAGCGATGGTGTTTGTCGCGGAAAGAATATACACGCTCTTTAGCTCGTGACTTCTCTTCATCGCGACGTGCGCCACCGAATGCTGCGTCAAAACCATACTTATCTAGCGCTTGTTTCAAGCCCTGTGTTTTCATCACATCAGTGTGTTTTGCTGAACCATGTGTAAACGGGCCGACGCCCATGGCAATGCCTTCAGGGTTCTTATGAACAATCAGGTCAAAGTTATATTCTTGTGCCAAGCGATCACGAAACTCAATCATTTCGCGGAATTTCCAATCTGTGTCTACATGTAGTAGCGGGAAAGGAATTTTTGCTGGGTAAAATGCTTTACGAGCCAAATGCAGTAACACTGAAGAGTCTTTACCAATTGAGTAAAGCATCACTGGGTTATCGAACTCTGCAGCGACTTCGCGAATAATCTTTATACTTTCAGCTTCAAGTTGCTGAAGGTGGGTTAAAGCCATTGTTCGTCGTCCTACTGTTAATTAAATTAATACGGTTAAGCTACTTGGGTAATGGGTTGTGCAAAGCTACTTACTTGCTCTGATTGCCCAAACCACGCTAATTCTTCATGTAATGCAGCCACTTCACCAATGATCAAAAGTGCTGGCGATTGAATATCGTGCTGCTCTATTTTTTCTGCCAATTCGCTTAGTGTGCCTCTAACAACACGCTGCGATTGACGTGTACCATTTTCAACAATGGCAATAGGGGTTTCAGGCGCTCTACCATGCTCTAGAAGTTTGGCTTGGATATGAGGGGATTTAATTACCCCCATGTATACAGCCAAAGTCTGATTTGGTTGAGCTAAACCGCGCCAATCAAGCTCTTGGCCATCTTTTTTGCAATGACCCGTTACAAACTGAATTGCCTGCGCATGATCTCTGTGCGTAAGCGGTATCCCTGAATAAGCGCTGCACCCTGCGGCTGCTGTGATACCTGGTACTATTTGATACTTAACGCCATGTTGCGCTAATACCTGAACTTCTTCACCACCGCGGCCATAAATAAATGGGTCACCGCCTTTGATACGGCAAACTTTTTTACCTTGCTTGGCAAAGTTGACCAGCATTTGATTGGTATCTTCTTGTTTTACGCTGTGGTTACCAGCTCTTTTACCAACACAGACGAGGTCAGCATCACGTCTCACTAAATCCATGATTTCGTCTGATACAAGGTAATCATAAACGACAACGTCTGCTTGCTGCATTAGTTGTAAAGCCTTGATTGTTAGAAGCTCTGGATCGCCAGGGCCCGCGCCGACTACATAAACTTCGCCTTCGAGTTTACTCGGTTGAGTAAGCATCTCAGTTAGTTGCTGTTGTGCGCCTTGTTCATCACCAGTCTGCACTTTACTAACGACACTCGAATCGAACACGCGCTCCCAAAATTGACGACGGTCTGAGAAGCTTTTAAATCTCGCTTTAACTTGATCTCTAAAGTCACCAGCAAGACGTGCTAACTTGCCTGTATGATGTGGAATAACTGTTTCGAGCTTTTCTCTAATTCTACGTGCTAATACAGGTGCTGTACCTGCACTTGAAATCGCAATGGTAATTGGATCTCTGTCGACAATCGATGGAAAGATAAACCCGCATTTAGGCTGGTCATCTACCACGTTCACAAAGATATTCTGTGCGTTAGCTGCGTCGAACACTGCTTGATTGACAGCTTCATTGTCAGTTGCAGCAATGACCAGCATCATACCTAGTACGTGGTGAGTGTCGAAGTACTCTTTTACTAAGGTTAACTGCTCTTGTGCAGCTAATTCAGTAAGCTCAGTACAAAATTCAGGAGCGACAACCGTCACCTGTGCGCGGGCTTTCAAAAATGCCTGACATTTTCGTAAAGCTACATCTCCACCGCCGACAACTAGCACTGGCCTATCGTCTAACTTGGTAAATATCGGTAAATATTGCACTGTACTCGCCCCTAAATGCATAACCTTGATTTAAGCCAACTAAAATGACTTAGTAGGAGGGCAGAATATATCGGCCTTTAAATACAAAAAAATAATATTAACCCAAAATATATAACTAAAAGTTATATACAGACTTTGATTTTGGTTTAAGGCTTATATTTCAAGGTCTAGAGAGCAAAATGTATCCATATTAGCAACTTATAGCGATTGGTTATGAGATATAATGGAACATGAAAATAACACAGTGCTGAGTGTGAAGATGTCAAAGCTGTACTGGGGCGGACAAATGTCCTGTAGGGTGGCCAAATAATCCATTTAACTTGAACACACTGTAAATGGATAAGATTGATAGTGACAAACCTATTCGATGGTTTGCGCCCTAAGGAGATCTCATGAGTACAAATAATCAAGTCACTGCCGCAGTTGCAAAGCACGTGCTTGAACTAATGGATTTAACTTCGCTCAATGAAGATGATACTGAAAAAAGCATCTTAGAGATGCTTGATAGTATAGACGAAGATGTCGCATTGCCCGCTGCTGTATGTGTTTATCCTCAATTTGTGGCGCTGTGTAAAATGCACCTGTCATCACGGGGCTGGCATAGCGTTAAAGTGGCAACAGTGACAAACTTTCCTTGTGGTGAACAACCTCTTTCGCAAGTGTTAGCACAGACTCAGCAAGCCATTGATGACGGCGCTGACGAAATTGACTTAGTAATGCCATATAACCAAGTTATCGCGGGAGATCCCGATACACCATGGCAATATGTGCGCTCAAGTAAAGAACTATGTGGCAAGTCCGTGCAGTTAAAAGTGATCATTGAAAGTGGTGTGCTAGACACGCCAGAATTGATCGCGCAAGCCAGTGATATCGCAATACTAGCCGGGGCCGATTTTATAAAAACCAGTACCGGGAAAGTAGCTGTTAACGCAACTCTAACAGCGACTAAGGTGATGTTAGAGCGTATTAAAGTTAACGGCAAACCTGTTGGCTTTAAAGCCGCAGGTGGGGTTAAAACGGTTGCACAGGCCTGCCCTTACCTTGACGTTGCTTGCCAGATTATGGGAAAAGGGTGGGTAGAAAAAGCCAATTTCAGGTTTGGCGCATCTAGTTTGCTCGCCGATGTAAAAGGGGTTGTTGCTCGAGGCGAGTGTCTTTAAACAGATAAACGTTAACAAAAAACGAGACTCTTGCTCCATTTCATCGCTCACTTTGAACCGAGACCTTGATATTTTCTGCTACGTACCCAATATAGGTTGTGCTGTATTTAATCAAAGCGGCTGAATTATTCAGTTTTGGGCTTTAAAATAACAAAAAGTGATGCCGTGACGCACTTGTGAATAACTGATTGAAAAACAAAAGTTGTGAAAATCACACGATGTATAACTTTTACACTTGTTTTCAGATTGTTCGTCAGTATAATGGGCATCCACTTTGCAGGGGCGTAGTTCCAATTGGTAGAACAGCGGTCTCCAAAACCGATGGTTGCGGGTTCGAGTCCTGCCGCCCCTGCCACTCAATACTTTTTAGTCCCAATTTAAAATAATGTGCAGTTTAAGTCGCTTATTTATAAATTTGGATTTAATGGATTAACCCTGTCTTAGACAGGGTTGTTGTGTCTGTATTTAAGGTAAAACAATTATGAGCACTAATGTTGAAAACCCGTCTAGCTCGATGGACACGGTAAAATGGCTAGTTGCAGTTGTACTACTCACTGGCGCAGTAGTTGGTAACTATATGTATGCAGACATGTCTGCGTTGGTTCGCGCCGTCGGTGTTGTAGTTGCAGTGGGTGCCGCTTTAGGTATCGCAGCGACAACTGAAAAAGGTCGTACTTTTATTGCATTTGCAAAAGAGTCTCGTATTGAGGTTCGTAAAGTTGTATGGCCTACGCGTCAAGAAGCAACACATACTACAATTATCGTGATGGCAGCAACAGTAGTGATGGCACTTATCCTTTGGGGATTAGATGGCTTGCTATTCCGTGCTGTTGGCTTTTTAACTGGATTGGAGATCTGATCCCATGTCGGATGAGAACAAAGAAAAGAAATTACGTTGGTACGTAATTCAGGCGTTTTCTGGTTTTGAAAAGCGCGTTGCTCAAACAATTATCGAGCACATTAAAATTGAAGGCTTAGAAGAAGACTTCGGTGAAGTACTAGTACCTACAGAAGAAGTTGTAGAGATGCGTGCTGGTCAAAAGCGCAAGTCTGAGCGTAAATTCTTCCCAGGTTACGTCCTTGTTCAAATGGTGATGAACGACGCAACTTGGCACTTGGTGAATAGCACACCACGTGTAATGGGCTTTGTTGGCGGTACATCTGATCGTCCTGCACCAATTAGTCAGCGTGAAGCTGATCGTATTCTTAACCGTCTTCAAGAGAACGCAGAAGCACCTAAGCCTGCGACGCTATTTGAACCGGGTGAAGTGGTTCGTGTTATCGATGGTCCATTTGCAGATTTCAACGGTGTAGTTGAAGAAGTGGACTACGAAAAGAGCCGCTTAAAAGTATCAGTACTTATCTTTGGTCGTTCAACGCCTGTTGACTTAGAATTTGGCCAAGTAGAGCAAGATACCTAATTTGCATTATTTTTGTACTATTGCAAAAAGTAATTGAAAAAGGCCGCTGATTAAACTATAATCAGCGGCCTTTTTGTAGCTAGCTCTATGCTAACTGCAAAAAGTACGAATTTTTTAATCGGGAAGCCGTTTGAGTACGCGTCCTCGCGCGCACAAGGCTAAGACCCATTTAACGAGGTTATTAACATGGCTAAAAAAGTTGAAGCTTTAATCAAGCTACAAGTTGCTGCTGGTATGGCTAACCCTAGTCCTCCAGTAGGTCCTGCACTAGGTCAACACGGTGTAAACATCATGGAATTCTGTAAAGCGTTCAACGCACGTACAGAGTCTATCGAGAAAGGCGCACCGGTTCCTGTAATCATTTCTGTTTACAACGACCGTTCATTCACTTTTGATATGAAAACTCCACCTGCATCTTACCTTCTTAAGAAGGCTGCAGGTATCAAGTCTGGTTCTGGCCGTCCAAACACTGAGAAAGTTGGTACTGTAACACGTGCACAACTAGAAGAGATTGTTGAGACTAAACGTCCTGACCTTACTGCTGCTGATATGGACGCAGCTGTACGCACGATTGCAGGTTCTGCACGTGCAATGGGCTTGAATGTAGAAGGGTAATTGAGAATGGCTAAATTAACTAAGCGTATGCGCGTAATCCGCGAAAAAGTTGACGTAACTAAAGAATACGAAATCAACGAAGCTGTTGCTCTTCTTAAAGAACTAGCTACTGCTAAATTCACAGAAAGTGTTGACGTTGCTGTAAACCTTGGCATCGATGCTCGTAAATCAGACCAAAACGTACGTGGTGCAACTGTACTACCACACGGTACTGGTCGTGAAGTACGCGTTGCTGTATTCACTCAAGGCGCTAACGCAGACGCTGCTAAAGAAGCTGGTGCTGATTTAGTAGGTATGGAAGACCTTGCTGAGCAGGTTAAGAAAGGCGAAATGAACTTTGACGTTGTTGTTGCTTCTCCAGATGCAATGCGCGTTGTTGGTCAACTAGGTCAAATCCTAGGTCCACGTGGTCTTATGCCTAACCCTAAAACTGGTACTGTAACACCTAACGTTGCAGAAGCAGTTAAAAACGCAAAAGCTGGTCAGGTTCGTTACCGTAACGACAAGAACGGTATCATCCACACAACAATCGGTAAGGTTGACTTTGACGCTAACCAGCTTCAAGAAAACCTTGAAGCACTTATCGTTGCTCTTAAGAAGGCTAAGCCTTCTCAAGCGAAAGGTACTTACTTGAAGAAAGTAAGCATCTCAACGACTATGGGCGCGGGTGTTGCTGTAGACCAAGCTACTCTAAACACGCAACTAGCGTAATTTAGATTTTAGCGTTTACATGGCGTAAAAATTAGACTATAATTTTGCGCCATTTCGTTGAGAAGTCACTTCCAACGAAGCAAAGAATTCGGGTTGAAGCGCATAATTTCGAACTGTTGTTTATCAAATTTGGTCTACAATAAAATCGATAAATTGCGTTTCCGTCCAAGACCGTAGGTGTAACTTTGTTACTTAATCTCCCTACGTAGACGGTGTGAATCCCAGCTAGATTTTTCCTAATCTTCTGGTTCTCGCCGTAAAAAGCAGCTCATGGCCAGTTGGCTGTGAGTAAAGTAGAACTGGGGACTTGTTCCCATATTAACCAGGAGTAACACCCATGGCTTTAAATCTTCAAGACAAAAAAGCAATTGTTGCTGAAGTCAACGAAGCTGCCAAAGGTGCTCTATCTGCAGTAGTTGCAGATTCTCGTGGTGTAACAGTAGATGCTATCACTGCGCTTCGTAAAGAAGCTCGTGAAGCAGGCGTATGGATGAAAGTTGTCCGTAACACGCTTGCAAAACGCGCTGTTGAAGGTACTGATTATGAGTGCCTTAACGAATCGCTAGTAGGCCCAAGCCTAATCGCTTTCTCTTCAGAGCACCCAGGTGCTGCTGCTCGTATCTTTGCTGATTTCGCAAAGAAAAACGAGTTGTTCGAACTGAAAGCGGCTGCATTTGAAGGCAATGTTGTTGACGTAGATATGCTTGCTAAGCTACCTACTTACGACGAAGCTGTTGCACGCTTAATGAGCGCTATGAAAGAAGCGTCAGCTGGTAAATTGGTTAAAACAATTGAAGCTGTACGTGTTCAGAAAGCTGAAGAAGCTGCTTAATCGCACCTTTTACACTTTCATCAATAAATTTTTTTGAACCTCATGGGTTCGTGATTAATTAGGAAACTTAAAATGTCTGTAACTAAAGACCAAATCCTTGACGCGATTGCTGAAATGTCAGTAATGGAAGTTGTTGAACTAGTTGAAGCAATGGAAGAAAAATTCGGCGTAACTGCAGCTGCTGCTGTTGTTGCTGCTGGTCCTGCTGAAGCTGCTGAAGAGAAGACTGAGTTCGACGTAATCCTAGCTGGCGCTGGCGGTAACAAAGTTGCTGCTATCAAAGCTGTACGTGGTGCAACTGGTCTTGGCCTTAAAGAAGCAAAAGCTCTTGTTGAGTCTGCTCCTGCGCCAATCAAAGAAGCTGTTTCTAAAGAAGAAGCTGAAGCACTTAAGAAAGATCTTGAAGAAGCTGGTGCTGAAGTTGAGATCAAGTAATCTAGCATACGCTAGGTTCGCTGCCTGAGAAATCAGGCAAGGGCTGGTGATTTTTTAATCACCGGCCCTTTTGCGCTCTAGAGCGAAAGTATTACTATTGCGCAATAAAAACCTAAATTCTTCAAGTTTTTCAACAATTTAAACCTTTTGGGAAACTGTTGGGTTTAGGTAGACAATTTAGATGTTGTTATCATGGCTTAGATGCCAATGAATGCTGTTCTGCATGAACAGGTTGGGTCAAAGATCAGCAAGCTGAGGAACCCCATGGCTTACTCTTATTCTGAAAAGAAACGTATCCGTAAGGATTTTGGTAAACGTCCACAAGTTTTGGATATACCTTTCCTTTTGCAAACGCAGTTGGAATCGTTTAAAAAATTCATTACGCCGGACGCGGATGGCGATACTGGATTGGAAGCTGCATTCCGTTCTGTATTCCCTATCAAAAGCTACTCGGGCAATTCTGAACTTCAATACGTGAGTTACCGTATCGGAGAACCAGTATTCGATGTAAAAGAATGTCAAATTCGCGGCGTGACTTATTCTGCTCCACTACGCGTTAAATTACGTCTTGTACTTATGGACAAAGAAGCTCCAGGTACAGTCAAAGACATTAAAGAGCAAGAAGTTTACATGGGCGAGATCCCGCTCATGACAGACACAGGTACTTTCGTAATCAACGGTACCGAGCGTGTTATCGTTTCTCAGCTACACCGTTCACCGGGTGTATTCTTTGATAACGACCGCGGTAAATCTCATTCATCGGGTAAAGTGCTTTATAATGCACGTGTTATCCCTTACCGTGGTTCATGGTTAGATTTTGAATTTGATGTAAAAGATAACCTTTTCGTTCGTATTGACCGTCGTCGTAAGTTACCGGCTTCAATCATTTTACGCGCACTAGAATTCACAACTGAAGAAATTCTAGCGCTGTTCTTTGAAACAACTGGTTTTGAAGTTGTAAACGGTAAAGTGATGATGGAACTAGTACCATCTCGCCTACGTGGTGAGACGGCTGCATTTGATTTCAAAGATGCAGACGGTGAAGTATTGGTTGAACAGGGCCGTCGTATCACAGCTCGTCATATCAAAAACATCGAGAAAA
Organism: Pseudoalteromonas sp. Of7M-16; assembly: GCF_022347805.1. Taxonomy (NCBI): domain Bacteria; kingdom Pseudomonadati; phylum Pseudomonadota; class Gammaproteobacteria; order Alteromonadales; family Pseudoalteromonadaceae; genus Pseudoalteromonas; species Pseudoalteromonas sp. Of7M-16. The sequence goes on from NZ_JAKRFY010000029.1 coordinate 72,276, forward strand.
AAGGCATTACGCAACTTGAAGTACCGCATGAGTACATCATTGGTCGCGTAGTTGCTAAAAACTACATCGATGAGTCAACAGGTGAGATCATCGCTGAAGCGAACGCTGAATTGTCGCTTGAGTTGATGGCTGAGCTTGTGAAAGCGGGTCACACTAAGATCGATACGCTTTACATCAATGAAGTAGACAGCGGTGCGTACATGTCAGAGACAGTTCGTATTGATTCTTCTTCTAATCGTCTTGAAGCATTGGTAGAAATCTACCGTATGATGCGCCCAGGCGAGCCACCAACGAAAGAAGCTGCTGAAGCTTTATTCGACAACCTATTCTTCTCTGATGAACGTTATGATCTATCAACAGTAGGTCGTATGAAGTTCAATAGCCGTGTTGGTTATGATTCAGATACAGGCCCAGGCACACTGAGCAAAGAAGACATCGTTTCTGTTATGAAAGTTCTTATCGACATTCGTAATGGTAAAGGTGAAGTGGATGATATCGACCACTTAGGTAACCGTCGTATTCGTTCTGTTGGTGAAATGGCTGAAAACCAATTCCGTGTTGGTCTAGTACGTGTTGAACGTGCTGTACGTGAGCGTTTAAGTCTAGGTGACCTAGATAACGTGATGCCACAAGATTTGATCAACGCTAAGCCGATTTCTGCAGCTGTTAAAGAATTCTTTGGTTCTTCTCAGTTGTCACAGTTCATGGACCAAAACAACCCGCTTTCAGAAGTTACGCACAAACGTCGTATTTCTGCGTTAGGTCCGGGTGGTTTGACACGTGAACGTGCAGGCTTCGAAGTTCGAGACGTACACGTAACGCACTACGGTCGTGTTTGTCCAATCGAAACGCCTGAAGGTCCAAACATCGGTCTAATCAACTCATTGTCGACGTACGCACGCACAAATGACTACGGTTTCTTGGAAACTCCTTACCGTAAAGTTGTTGATGGCGTAGTGACTGACGAAGTTGATTACTTATCTGCAATCGAAGAAGGTCAATTCGTAATCGCACAGGCGAATACAAACTTGACTGAAGCGAACCAGTTTGCAGAAGAGTTAATTCCATGTCGTCATAAAGGTGAATCAACCTTTATGCCTAGCGACAGCATCCAGTATATGGATGTATCTCCACAGCAGGTTATCTCTGTGGCTGCGGCACTAATCCCATTCCTTGAACACGATGATGCGAACCGTGCATTGATGGGATCGAACATGCAACGTCAAGCAGTACCAACACTACGCGCTGATAAGCCGTTAGTAGGTACCGGTATCGAGCGTACACTTGCAAAAGATTCAGGTGTAACAATCGTTGCTAAACGTGGTGGTGTCGTAAAATATGCTGACGCGAGCCGTATCGTTGTTAACGTAAATGAAGATGAGCGCGTTCCTGGTGAAGCGGGTATCGACATTTACAACCTAACTAAATACACGCGTTCGAACCAAAACACATGTATTAACCAAAAACCAACTTGTATGGTTGGTGAGCCAGTTGTACGCGGTGACGTACTTGCTGATGGTCCTTCTACGGACTTAGGTGACTTGGCACTTGGTCAAAACCTACGTGTTGCGTTCATGCCTTGGAATGGTTACAACTTCGAGGATTCAATCCTACTTTCAGAGCGAGTTGTACAAGAAGATCGTCTAACCACGATCCATATCCAAGAGCTTCAGTGTATTGCACGTGATACTAAGCTAGGTCCAGAAGAAATCACTGCTGATATCCCTAATGTAGGTGAGTCTGCACTTGGTAAACTGGATGAGTCAGGTGTTGTATACATCGGTGCCGAAGTGAAAGGCGGCGATATCCTAGTAGGTAAAGTAACGCCTAAAGGTGAAACACAGCTTACGCCTGAAGAAAAGCTACTACGTGCAATCTTCGGTGAGAAAGCTTCTGACGTTAAAGATAGCTCTCTACGAGTGCCTAACTCGGTTTCTGGTACAGTTATTGACGTTCAAGTGTTTACTCGCGATGGTGTTGAAAAAGACAAGCGCGCACTTGAAGTTGAAGAAATGCAGCTTCGCGAAGCGAAGAAAGACTTCAATGAAGAATTCAAGATCCTTGAAGGTGGCATTTTAACTCGTGCTCGTAAACTACTAGTTGAATCTGGTCAAAACGAAGATGCAATTGCACTTCTAAATGCTGAGAAGCTACTGACTCAGAGCCTAGCAGACGAAGCACAACAAGCTGAACTTGAACAGTTAGCTGCACAGTACGATGAACTGAAAGCGGAATACGACAAGAAGTTTGAGAACAAACGTCGCAAGATCACACAAGGTGATGACTTAGCGCCGGGCGTACTTAAGATTGTTAAAGTGTACTTAGCTGTTAAACGTCGTATCCAACCGGGTGATAAGATGGCTGGTCGTCACGGTAACAAAGGTGTTATCTCGACAATCGTACCAGTAGAAGATATGCCATATGACGAAAGAGGTCGTACGGTAGACATCGTTCTTAACCCACTAGGTGTACCATCACGTATGAACATCGGTCAGATCCTTGAAACACACATGGGTCTTGCTGCACGCGGTATCGGTGAGCGCATCGAAGATATGATGAAAGAGCAAGCAGAGCTACATGAGCTGCGTGACTTCATCAAGAAAGCGTACGACCTTGGCGACTGTCGTCAAGAAGTAGACATTGCTACATTCTCAGATGACGAAGTTCGTCGCCTAGCAAATAACCTTAAGGGTGGTCTACCAATCGCAACGCCGGCATTCGATGGTGCTAAAGAAAGCGAAATCAAAGAGCTACTAGAGCTTGGTGGTTACCCATCAAGTGGTCAGGTAACGCTTTATGATGGCCGTACGGGTGATGCGTTTGAGCGTAAAGTAACTGTTGGTTACATGTACATGCTGAAACTAAACCACTTAGTAGACGACAAGATGCACGCACGTTCAACGGGTTCTTACAGCCTAGTTACTCAGCAGCCGCTGGGTGGTAAAGCACAGTTCGGTGGACAGCGTTTCGGTGAGATGGAGGTATGGGCATTAGAAGCATACGGTGCTGCCTATACACTACAGGAAATGTTGACAGTTAAGTCGGATGACGTAAATGGTCGTACTAAGATGTATAAGAACATCGTAGACGGTAACCACAAGATGGAACCGGGTATGCCAGAGTCATTCAACGTATTGTTGAAAGAAATCCGCTCGCTAGGTATCAACATCGAGTTGGAAGAAAGTTAATCCGACCGGCAGCTCAGTTGAGCTGCCAACCCGGACTGTAACTGTAAAGAATGAAGGGGTGAGCGCAGCTTGCCCTCAAGATTAACTCCGACAGGAGAGCTAAGGTGAAAGACTTACTTAAGTTTCTGAAGCAACAAAATAAGACCGAAGAATTCGATGCAATTCGCATTGGTCTTTCTTCTCCAGACATGGTTCGTTCATGGTCATACGGTGAAGTAAAGAAACCTGAGACAATCAACTACCGTACTTTCAAGCCTGAGCGTGATGGCTTATTCTGTGCCCGTATTTTCGGCCCAGTAAAAGATTACGAATGTTTGTGTGGTAAATACAAGCGACTAAAACACCGCGGTGTTATCTGTGAAAAGTGTGGCGTAGAAGTTACACTTACTAAAGTGCGTCGTGACCGCATGGGTCACATTGAGCTTGCGAGCCCAGTAGCGCACATTTGGTTCCTTAAATCATTACCGTCTCGTATCGGCTTAATGCTTGATATGACACTTCGTGACATCGAGCGTGTACTTTACTTCGAATCATTCGTAGTAACAGAGCCTGGTATGACAACGCTTGAGCGTGGCCAGCTATTAGGTGAAGAAGAGTACCTAGATGCACTAGAAGAGCACGGTGATGAGTTTGAAGCGAAGATGGGTGCAGAAGCTGTACTTGATCTACTTCGCGAACTAGACCTTGGTCAGTTAATCGCAGAAATGCGTGAAGAGTTACCAACAATTAACTCTGAGACTAAGCGTAAGAAAATTACTAAGCGTCTTAAGCTTATGGAATCGTTCCACCAATCAGGTAACAACCCTGAGTGGATGATCATGAGCGTACTACCTGTACTTCCACCAGATCTTCGTCCACTAGTACCACTAGATGGCGGTCGTTTCGCGACTTCAGATCTGAACGACTTATACCGTCGTGTTATCAACCGTAACAACCGTCTGAAGCGTCTACTAGACCTAGCTGCACCAGACATCATCGTACGCAACGAAAAGCGTATGTTACAAGAAGCGGTAGATGCACTACTTGATAACGGTCGTCGTGGTCGTGCGATCACAGGTTCTAACAAGCGTCCTCTTAAGTCGCTTGCAGACATGATCAAAGGTAAACAAGGTCGTTTCCGTCAAAACCTTCTAGGTAAGCGTGTTGACTACTCAGGCCGTTCTGTAATCACAGTTGGTCCAACGCTTAAACTTCACCAGTGTGGTCTTCCGAAGAAGATGGCACTAGAGCTATTCAAGCCATTTATCTACGGTAAGCTAGAGCGCCGTGGCATGGCTACTACCATCAAAGCTGCGAAGAAGATGGTAGAGCGTGAAGTACCAGAGGTTTGGGACGTACTTGATGAAGTGATCCGTGAACACCCAGTTCTATTGAACCGTGCTCCTACACTTCACAGACTTGGTATCCAAGCATTTGAACCGGTTCTAATCGAAGGTAAAGCAATCCACCTACACCCGTTGGTGTGTGCGGCGTATAACGCTGACTTCGATGGTGACCAAATGGCGGTACACGTACCGTTAACATTAGAAGCACAGCTAGAAGCTCGTGCACTAATGATGTCTACAAACAACATCCTTTCACCTGCAAGTGGTGAGCCTATCATCGTACCTTCACAGGACGTTGTATTAGGTCTTTACTACATGACGCGCGATCGCATCAATGCAAAAGGTGAAGGCATTGCGTTTAAAGACCCGAAAGAAGCTGAAAAAGCATACCGTACAGGTACAGCAGAGCTTCACGCACGTGTTAAAGTTCGTCTAACAGAAACTATTGTTGACGAAGAAACTGGCGAGCGTTCGGAAAAAACTCACATTGTTGATACAACAGTAGGTCGTGCGATCCTTTCATTGATCATGCCAAAAGGCCTTCCGTTTGAGCTAATCAACAGAGCGCTAGGTAAGAAGCAGATCTCTGGTCTTCTTAACGAGTGTTACCGTCGCCTAGGTCTAAAAGACACGGTTGTGTTTGCTGACCAAGTGATGTACACAGGTTTCCACTATGCGATGAAGTCAGGTGTATCTATCGGTATTAACGATATGGTTATTCCACCTACGAAGACTGAAATCATCGAGCGTGCAGAAGCTGAAGTTGCAGAGATTAACCAACAGTTCCAATCAGGTCTTGTAACTGCGGGTGAAAAGTACAACAAAGTAATCGATATCTGGTCACGTGTTAACGAAAACCTATCACGTGAAATGATGGCGAACTTATCGAAAGATACAGTTGTGAATGCACAGGGTGAAGAAGAGCAACAAGACTCTTTCAACTCAGTATTCATGATGGCCGACTCAGGTGCTCGTGGTAGTGCCGCTCAGATCCGTCAGCTAGCAGGTATGCGTGGTCTAATGGCACGTCCAGATGGTTCAATCATCGAGACGCCAATCACGGCAAACTTCCGTGAAGGTCTAAACGTACTTCAGTACTTCATCTCGACGCACGGTGCACGTAAAGGTCTTGCCGATACCGCACTTAAGACAGCAAACTCGGGTTACCTAACACGTCGTCTAGTAGACGTTGCGCAAGATTTGGTTATCAACGAATCAGATTGTGGCACGTTAGAAGGCCTAGTAATGAAGCCACTTATCGAAGGTGGTGACGTTGTAGAGCCGCTTCGCGAGCGAGTTCTAGGTCGTGTTGTTGCAGAAGACGTATGTAAGCCAGGTACTGATGAAGTACTGGTTGAACGTAACGTGATGCTTGACGAAAAACTGTGTGACCTTTTAGAAGAGCACTCAGTAGATGAAGTTAAAGTTCGCTCTGTAATCACGTGTGACAATGACTTTGGTGTATGTGCTAACTGTTACGGTCGTGACCTTGCACGTGGCCATATCATTAACCCAGGTGAGGCAGTCGGTGTAATTGCAGCTCAGTCAATCGGTGAGCCAGGTACACAGCTTACGATGCGTACGTTCCACATCGGTGGTGCGGCATCAAGAGCATCTGCAGAAAACAGCGTACAAGTTAAAAACAACGGTAGCATGAAGCTACATAACGCTAAATTTGTAATTAATACAGATGGCAAGATCGTTGTAACTTCACGTTCTACAGAAATTACGGTTATTGATGAGCAAGGCCGTGAGAAAGAGCGTTATAAGGTACCTTACGGTGCAGTACTGACTGTTCAAGATGGTGCAGAAGTTAAAGGTAGCGACATTGTTGCTAACTGGGACCCGCATAGTCACCCAATCGTTATCGAACACCAGTCAAAAGTATCGTTCAGCGATATTGATGACTCAAATACAGAAGCTCAGACTGATGAACTAACTGGTCTAACGCGTGTTGTAGTTAAAGATCTAGCTAAGGTAAATGCAAAAGAGCCTAAGCTAATCATCGAAAACGAAGAGCGTGGCCTACAGGAAATCCGTCTACCTTCATTCACCACGATTGAAATTACAGACGGTGCAACTGTTCAGCCGGGTGACGTATTAGCACGTATTCCGCAAGAAGGTTCGAAGACTCGTGATATCACCGGTGGTCTACCTCGAGTTGCTGACTTATTTGAAGCGCGTAAGCCAAAAGATCCTGCTATCCTTGCAGAGATCACAGGTACTGTGAGCTTCGGTAAAGAGACTAAAGGTAAGAAACGTCTAGTTATCACACCAGATCAAGGCGATGCATATGAAGAGATGATCCCGAAATGGCGTCAGCTTAACGTGTTCGAAGGTGAGCAAGTTGCTAAAGGTGAAGTCATTGCTGATGGTCCTGAGTCTCCGCATGACATCCTACGTCTACGTGGTGTGACAGATGTATCTAACTACATCACCAACGAAGTTCAGGAAGTTTACCGTCTTCAGGGTGTAAAGATTAACGATAAGCACATCGAAACAATTGTTCGCCAAATGCTACGTAAGTGTATCATTCTTGACGGTGGTGACACTGAGTTCCTAGCAGGTGAGCAAGCGGAGGTTGCACGCGTTAACATTGCAAACCGTGAGCTTGAGAAGCAAGGTAAGATCCCAGCTAAATTCGAAATTCAGCTAATGGGTATTACTAAAGCATCACTAGCAACTGAATCGTTCATCTCAGCGGCATCGTTCCAGGAGACAACTCGTGTCCTAACTGAAGCAGCTGTAAACGGTAAGAGCGATGAGCTTCGCGGCCTGAAAGAAAATGTTATCGTAGGTCGTTTGATCCCAGCAGGTACTGGTTTTGCGTATCACCAAGAGCGTATTAACCGTCGCAAAGAAAGCGAGCTACCAGTTGAAGAGCAAACAGTAAGTGCAGAAGAGGCGTCTCAGGCGCTTACAGACGCACTTAACGCTGACCTATTAGGCGGCAACGAGTAAGCTTTAGAGACTAAATAGTCTGACTAAAAGGGCCGCCTCTAAGGCGGCCTTTTTGATCTATACAATTTGAGCGAGATTGGAGAAAAAGCAACTTGTCATGGCGGTGTCTTAATCACATGTCAGTATCTGTCGTTTTGGTAAATCTCTGATAAAGGTACGAGGAGCACGATGTGTAATCTATATTGGGTGAGAGATATATCACTATTTAGCAAAATAGGATAAGCCGTAAATCACCTTAGAGTTAAAAGCACAGCCTCAAAATGCACAAATTCGACGAAAAATACCGCTGTAAAATGGATTTTTATTGACAGGTTAATCTTTGCTCATTAAAATTCGGCCACCCATTTATTCGTTCCATTAAAATGGAAGGAAAATTTGGGTCGATTTTATTTTTTCAGTAGTAATTTTAACTAATCAGGAGCTATTTAATGGCAACTATTAACCAGCTAGTACGTAAGCCACGTCGCAGCAAGGTTACAAAGAGCAACTCTGCTGCTCTTAAAGCTTGTCCACAAAAGCGTGGTGTATGTACTCGTGTATATACAACTACACCAAAGAAACCAAACTCTGCACTACGTAAAGTAGCGCGTGTTCGTCTTACGAACGGTTTCGAAGTAACTTCTTACATTGGCGGTGAAGGCCACAACCTTCAAGAGCACAGTGTAATCCTTATCCGTGGTGGTCGTGTTAAAGACTTACCAGGTGTGCGTTTCCACACAGTTCGTGGTGCGCTTGACTGTGCGGGTGTTAACGATCGTAAACAAGGTCGTTCTAAGTACGGTGCAAAACGTCCTAAGGGCTAATGGTTCTCCGTTAGTAAGGCCAAGCACTTAAGTTTTAATATTGAATAATTTGTTTTGGGTATTCGTTTAAAAAAACGAACCTGAAGATATCGGAGAGATAAAATGCCTAGAAGACGCGTAATAGGTCAACGTAAAATTCTTCCAGATCCGAAGTTCGGATCAGAACTTCTTGCTAAATTCGTTAACGTAGTAATGTTAGACGGCAAGAAATCTACTGCTGAAAAAATCGTATACGGTGCGCTAGACGTGGCTGCTGATAAATCAGGCAAGTCGCACCTAGAAATCTTTGAAGCTGCACTTGAAAATGTACGCCCTGCGGTTGAGGTTAAATCTCGCCGTGTTGGTGGTTCTACATACCAAGTACCAGTTGAAGTACGTCCAGTTCGTCGCAACGCATTAGGTATGCGTTGGTTAGTTGACTCTGCACGTAAGCGTGGCGAGAAGTCAATGGGTCTTCGTCTTGCACAAGAGATCCTTGACGCTGCGGAAAACAAAGGCACTGCGGTTAAGAAACGTGAAGACGTTCACCGTATGGCTGAAGCGAACAAAGCATTCGCTCACTACCGTTGGTAATCTGCCCAAGACCTTTAAGAGGATATTATGGCACGTACTACTCCAATTGAGCGCTATCGTAACATCGGTATTTGTGCTCACGTAGATGCAGGTAAAACCACCACCACAGAGCGTGTACTTTATTACACGGGTCTGTCTCACAAAATTGGTGAGGTACATGATGGTGCTGCAACTATGGACTGGATGGAGCAGGAGCAGGAGCGTGGTATTACCATCACTTCTGCTGCGACAACGTGTTTCTGGAAAGGTATGGATGCTCAGTTCCCTGAGCATCGCATCAATATCATTGATACTCCAGGACACGTAGACTTTACTATCGAAGTAGAACGCTCATTGCGTGTACTTGATGGTGCAGTTGTTGTTCTTTGTGCTTCATCAGGCGTACAACCACAAACAGAAACTGTTTGGCGTCAAGCCAATAAATACGAAGTTCCTCGTATGATCTTCGTTAACAAGATGGACCGTACTGGTGCAGATTTCTTGGCAGTTGTGGATCAGGTGAAAGACCGTCTTGGTGCGACACCTGTGCCTATTCAGTTACCAATTGGTGCTGAAGATGAATTTAAAGGTGTTATCGATCTCATCAAAATGAAAGCCATTAACTGGAACGAAGATGACCAGGGCATGACTTTCACATACGAAGAGATCCCGGCAGACCTTCAGGATTTAGCTGAAGAGTGGCACTCTCACTTAGTTGAAAGTGCAGCGGAAGCGACTGAAGAGCTAATGGACAAATATTTAGAAGAAGGTGAGTTGAGCGAAGAGGAGATTAAATCTGCGATTCGTCAACTGACATTGAACAACGAAATTGTGCCAATGTCTTGTGGTAGTGCATTCAAAAACAAAGGTGTTCAAGCTGTGCTTGATGCTGTTATTGAATTCATGCCTTCACCAACTGAGGTTAAAGAGATTCAGGGTATCCTTGAGGATGATTCTGAAGCTACTCGTCCAGCTAGCGACGACGCGCCGTTTTCGGCGTTGGCGTTTAAAATTGCGACGGACCCATTTGTTGGTACACTGACTTTCTTCCGAGTTTATTCTGGTACTGTAGGTCAAGGTGACTCTGTTTATAACCCTGTAAAGGGTAAAAAAGAGCGTTTTGGTCGTATTGTTCAGATGCACTCAAATTCGCGCGAAGAAATTAAAGAAGTTCGCGCTGGTGATATTGCTGCTGCGATTGGACTTAAAGACGTTACCACTGGTGACACGCTTTGTTCTCAAGATTCAGTGATCACATTAGAGCGCATGGAATTTCCAGAGCCTGTGATCTCAGTAGCGGTAGAGCCAAAAACAGTCGCTGATCAGGAAAAAATGGGTATTGCACTAGGTAAACTAGCAGCAGAAGATCCGTCTTTCCGTGTTGAAACTGACGAAGAGTCAGGTCAAACGATCATCTCTGGTATGGGTGAACTGCACCTAGATATCATTGTTGACCGTATGAAACGTGAATTCAACGTTGTTTGTAACGTTGGTAAGCCGCAAGTGGCATACAGAGAAACCATTCGTGGCTCTGTAGAAGCTGAAGGTAAGTTCGTACGTCAATCTGGTGGTCGTGGTCAATATGGTCACGTATGGCTGAAATTGGAACCAATGGACTTTTCTGATGAAGACGCACCTACTTACGAATTCGTTAATGAAATCGTAGGCGGTACGGTTCCTAAGGAATACATCCCAGCGGTTGATAAAGGTATTCAAGAGCAAATGAAACAAGGTGTGCTTGCGGGCTACCCTCTGTTAGGTGTGAAAGCTACGTTATTTGACGGTTCTTTCCACGATGTTGACTCAAATGAAATGGCCTTTAAGATCGCCGGTTCAATGGGCTTCAGAAATGGTGCTTTAGAAGCGCAACCAGTGCTTTTAGAACCTGTTATGAAAGTTGAAGTCACTACCCCTGAAGAAAACATGGGTGACGTAGTAGGCGACTTAAACCGTCGTCGCGGCATGATCGAAGGTATGGAAGACGCTTTTGGTGGTCTTAAGCTTGTAAATGCACAAGTCCCACTGTCTGAAATGTTTGGTTATGCAACCGATTTACGTTCTGCAACGCAAGGTCGTGCCTCGTACTCAATGGAATTTTCCAAGTACGCAGAAGCGGCGAAAAACGTTGCCGACGCAATAATTGCAGCTCGCGCTGTTAAGTAATTTTAGTTCGGTCCGGTCTTAGGACTGGACTTTAATTTCTTTATAGGAAATTTTAAAATGGCAAAAGAAAAGTTTGAACGTTCGAAACCGCACGTAAACGTAGGTACAATCGGCCACGTTGACCACGGTAAAACAACTCTAACTGCAGCAATCACT
>NZ_JAKRFY010000030.1:0-81723 GCF_022347805.1 Pseudoalteromonas sp. Of7M-16
TGCTCCAATCAAAGGAACTTGACACATTTTGTATGAAACTAAAGAATTTATCAATTTTTAAGCGGTTACATGTACCAAACAACAAAAAAGCATTAGAAAAGCTTGAAAAAGCGTGTGTTTTTCATGCGCTCGCCATGGCGCGGATAGAGTCAGACATTGCCGCAGCATCCACAGCCAAGGCAAAGCTGGTATTAATCGACCAATTCAACGAAGAAAAGGCCGCATTAATGCAAACAGCGGAACAAATAAAAGTGCTCTCTTAGTAGAGTACTTCTTTAACAACATTCACCACACCTGTTGCGAACATATCCGGCCCATCTTCTTGGTCTAACAAGTTAAAGCGTATGGCGTTTACCACCAAGTCTGTCACCTCGTCTTTAATCTTGGTTTGAGTCTCTTTGGTGAAACTCGGTGCAGGCTCGACACCTGTTAACAACCAATCAAATGAAGTGTTGGATTTGCCAGCGCAATCTAACATCGCATCATACGGTACGCGCTTGTTGAATATCCATGATTTAACGGTGCTTTCACCTGCCTCAATATATTCAGCTAGTCGCTTTTGGTGGCCTTTCTGTGCGTCTATACCATACGCAATACACATACGTTTAATTATGTCTTTTATTAACTCTTTCTGTTTCTCTTCAGGCAGAGCGCGTACATCAATCATATTTCTTCCTGTTAAAATTGCCGTGTCAATTACAGCGCATTACAGCTAATACTACACAAAGCGCATCCAAATTTCATTAAACACTGTAATTATTGCAGCCTTCCCTTCATTAAAGTTTAAATATAACAACCTGAGATATTAAAAACCACTTAAAAGTATACATTTTAAAACCTTATGAATATAATCATAGCAAATGTATGTAAATTGTAACTTTATTTGTAAGGGAAAGGGTTCACCGCGCTTTAATCCAGCGCTAGGTTGTACTTTTATTTATCGCTGGTGGTTTTATGGAATTTAACACAGTTAATTATGAAGCGCTCATGGCGCGTTCTATTTCGTTAGTCGGCTCAGTGTGTGTCGATACCATGGTTGCCGAACATACACGCAATCACGCTATGACTGACAACGAAGTGGATGCATTGCGCACCGACTTAACAGAGTACGTGGAGTTAAACGATGTTGAAATTTAACTTTCGTAGAGAAATAGAGATCATGATAGGCGCGATTTGCTTTCAAAGTGCTGTGAATCTAATCACCATACTAACCAGCGGTTACTTTGACTTTATGATGGCGTTGACGGTCCTGTTAATGACACTGGCGCACATTATCTTTGTCTCTGACATGACTTTTAAAAAGCTCATCATCTTTGCGGTGAACTCATTCAGCATGAGCGCCCTTTTTTATCTGAGCACCACCAACTTACACATCGCGGCGTTTATTTGCGGTGTCATCCTGATTCTTGCAAGCTGCATCATCCTAACAAACCAACTCACCGAATAAGCTACAAAACCGAATCCCAACCGCACAAAACCGTTAAAAATTAAATGTTTCTTGATTTTTAGCGGTTTTTTTTAAAAAATAGGGAAAATTTCCTACTATATTTAAAGTAAATCGCTTGACGCTAAGCCTGTTTTTAGGGTTACTTAGCAACCTATTTTATACGAACAAGCTTTTTACAAAGGTGTACTATGACCACCAATTTATTCCATATATACGACAAGTTTCTAGAGCTGAGAGAAGAAGACTTCATCAAAACTGGCCTAGAAGAATGCGCGTACAGCGAAGAAAGACCAGATGGTAATGTGCGTCCACTGGTGCTTATTCAAAGTGAGCACAAGTACAACGAATGGCTTGATAAGTTAAACCACTGGCGCGAATCCGTTGATAAGCTTTGTGAAGGTGATCCGGTTCGTTTTAAAAGAAGCGCTAAGATATTCTCACCTGAACCGCTACTTTTAAAAGATGTGTACCGCGTTGAAGTGCGAGAAAGCACCGCCACCAGCCAGCGCAAGCAAGAAAAGTCTAAAATAGTGACTCGTCAAAAGCGCCTAGTAGACGCTGAAGCCATCAATGCAGAGCGCACAGGTGATTACGCACAATACAACCGCTATAAGGCACAGCTTGATAACATGCTCGCTGATGATGATGAATATTACCTTATTAGGACCAGTGGCTATAAAGATGTGCGCTTACTTATCTACATGGACGCAAGCTCAGAGCCGATTAAACACAGCCTTAGCTATGTTGGCGCTTATATCATGCCATCTAAAACGTGCTCAGCCAGCTTCTTATCGCTACCAAGTGAAAGCCAGCAAGAGAAAAAGCGTAGTGATGCACTGGACTTCACTAATATCAGAGAGATTGATCACAGCTTAGGTATTCGTGGTCGTATTTACTCATACAGTGACTATGAGAAAGTGAAAAGAGACAGAAAGCCTGCCTAGCTTTCTGTCTAGCAGGCTAAAGCGCTTCTCTAGAGGCTATTTCTACTTCAGAGTAAAAGTCTCTAAACCCTTTTTTGGGTGCAGTAAATGTAAGATCTGGACTTCCCTGTATTTTTAGCGTGTATGTCACAACGCCACTACCATACTTGTTAAACCTTTGCGCTACATACCGCGCACCCGCATCCGTTGCAGGCATAAAGATTAAGTCTCCTTGATTACATTGCGCTTTATATTTTACTTCTCGATGATCCACATTAAAAATGTAACTGTAAATGATACCCTCAAACCCATTCATGCATTTTCGGCTGTTCGGATTGATAAGCAGTATTTCAGCGGCTTCTTTTTCTTTATTTGCTTTTGCTACATGCATTCTAAAAGTCAGGTCTGGTGCGCTGGTTCTTACTGAATATACGTAGGTTGAACTACTACTTCTCTTCCAGCCTGAAGACTCTTCAGCAAGTACAGGCATCGCAACTAACCCAGCCATTAATAAAAGTTTTTTCATTCGATTTCCTTTTTCTAAAATTTCAAAATTTCTTACGCATTAAGAGCAAGAAAACGTAAACTTCATAGATGCTGGTAATGATCCACCAGCAATCCATCTAAGTAGCTTACAGAAAAAAAAGAGGCTAAAAGTCGGACTAAAATAAATATATTTGGCAGTTAATTAAGACGCATTCAAAGTTGTTCATGAACAACTTTGAAAATGAGGAAACAATGAAAATCATTTATGACTTGGAAGATGCAAGGAAATATAAGCGCGGCTGGACCTATGTTCTACTATCCAAAGACAAAAAAATGATGAAGATAGGACACGCAATACCGGACCTAAAAAGGCGCGTGTACCAAAACCAGCACATCAAACAGAATAAACAATATGACTTTCAATTCTTACTCGCCATAGACCACGCTAAGTACGAACATGCATTACATAAACACTTCGGTAAATATCAATGTTGCTATAAGTGGTTAGAGGGCGAGCATAAAGGACAGCACTTTAATGAAAGAGAAGCTAGCGCACTCGCACTTAGGTTATTTAAAAACGACAAAGTGAATTACAGCTCCACCTACGAAGCTTTTAATGACAATACGCAAGTAACACGCCTTGAGTTATTTAGCATTCCACCTCGCAAAATAGGCGCTCGCCTTACCGAGCTGATCACTGAAGCATTAACTGAAATAACAAAGTAATGTTGTTACTTTGAGATTTCAATTCAATGCATAATGCTCAAAAAAACCAGATAGAAAAAAAGTGATATGATAGTTACATCATTTACTTGAGGGATTCAATTTGTCAGCTCTGCCAACACCAAACAATAGCCCAGCAAAAATCATCATAACTGGTGGCCCGAATAAGGGTGAATACTGCATTCAGCATATATATAACCATCAAATTGTACTGAACAATTTTGAATTTGACCACGGCGCTACTGGTGTTGTTACCGTCTATGTAAGGCCGACCAATCACGTATACAGTCGCGCATTAGAGGTTAAAGATTGCGAAATTTCATTAAGAAAAACAGGTGAGCTGCTGTTGAAATATGAGCATGAAGAGAACGATCCCTCTAAGTTAAAGCTCAAAAATGGTAAACCCGTAATCTCATCTGATAAACGTGTCTTTGAAATCAACAAGTATAGTAGCAGTCACAATATAGATGGTTTTATCCACCACCTTCAGAATTTTCCAAATGAGACTGTCATACTCGCAAACCAAGGGGATGATAAGCAATGCCTGAGCGCATTAATAAATTTTAAACATGGCTCAAAAGATAATTACGCTGCATACATTGCCATCTTTAAGCTTCACAAATTACCTAAAAACAGCCTGTCTATGGTCATAGAAACTGCATTCTTAGTATCGGAAACCGATTTCAGATATGAAAATTTTATTGATTCTGACAATGACAAGTCAAAGCCTTTATACGTTGTACTACGCAATGTACTAGCTCGACGCAAACCGTTTGAAGGCAAAGCGAAGAAGAACTCTAAGAAGTCGTTTAAGAGGGCTAAAAAGGCGAAGAAGTTAGCAAAGCTAGAAGCAGAAACGAAAAAACCTAGCTAAAAAGCTAGGTTCTTATCGAATACTTTAAATTTTTTCCGAGATCCCTATTATTTACTGTCACTGTCTTGCAGTGCGCTATCGTCTTTCTAAGTGCCGCAGCTCAAACAAAGCGTGTAGATAGCGGGAGGCAGGGTATATAGAAGCGTATTAACTTCGCAATCCGAACGGTCCTGCTCTTACTGATGTCTATATTAGTCTTAATACGCTGCAATGTAAACAATTACACTGAATTGGTTTTATTAATTAAACTAAATTGTTATTTCTACATTCAGGTACACTTCTTTAACCGAATCACTGGTAATCCCGATATATTCAAACGTTTCACGCACTGAGCTGTGATTAAACAGCCTTTGTAGTACGTTGATGTCTGTACCTTGCTTATAAGCGTGATAACCAAACGTTTTGCGCATAGAGTGCGTACTCAACGTATAATTTAAGCTAAGACTCTCAGCAACTTCTTTTAACTTCTTAAACACGTACACACGCGACACAGGCGCATCATTACTGGCGTTTCTGCTTGTGCGCTGGAATAAGTAAACATGTTCAGGATTTGCCGCCTTGAGCTTATCTACTGCCTGCAATGCAACGCTATTAAGCGTTAACTCTTTGGCCTTGCGCGTTTTAGTTTCCTGAAGCTGGACCTTGCCGATCTCTTTACCGGTGTGACTATCCGTTATGCGCTGTATGTCTTCAAATTTAAGTTTAAGCAGGTCGTTAATGCGTAGTGCTGCATTGCAACCAATTAAAAACAATTCAGCTTCTCGATGGTAATTGTATTTAATTAAACGATTATAGATGGCTTTTACATCACCTAAATCGCGGATAGGATCAGCCTTGCTCATTTGCGGCCTCGTATTCGTCTAGCATGGTCCAAAAATCAGGGTAAAGGTCGTGTGTATCAGCGCAATCCAGTGCTTTAGATATATTAACGCCGCCTACCGTAGCCATTAAGCGCACATTGATGTTTTGCAGGCCATGACGCGCAATATAGCCAGCACACGCATACTCGCCACCAACAGGTGAATCATGACACGCAAAGATATTAAAAAAACCATCTTGCTCGCTGCCTCGCGCTGGTACAGTATTTTTAAGGTTTCGCATCAGGTCCATATCAAAGTTTGGTATATCCGCACCACCAGCCTTAGAAGCCTTTTTCCAAGGGCAATTTTTACAAGGTTTATCTGCACACTTTTTCATAACTAATCCTTACAGTTTTCTAGTAGCGCTAAAACTTGGCCTTCATGCAACCAACCAAGTGATCCATCTTTGTAAGTCAATTGATACAGTGGATGCATCACCTGTGTGTGTTCATCTTTGTAATTAGCGCCTAACCTTTTTAGGCTGGCTTTGCCGTGTTGCGTTTGAATGGCGCTAGGAAGTGAACCAGAAAACTCATTGATGGCCGAAGATGACATGGTAATTCCTTTCTTAAATGTGAGTGAGCATGCTCGCCAAGCGGCGAGCCTTTGAGTAGTTATAGTTTATTTGCGAAAACTACATATTTTGTTAGAAACTCGCTGTTATCACGACCTTTCTCGAACTGGTAAAGCTTCGCTATTCTTTCCACCAGCTCACCACGCTTTGTTTCTAAGCGGTAGCAAACTCTTGCTTTACCGTCTAACGCTTCAAAACGCGCTTTTGCATCACGGTAAAGTTTAAAATCCTCTACTTGGTGCTCTATCGTTTCGTTTGTATCACCTGAAATAACCTGAAATGAAACCGCCATCTTTAACTCCATTTGTTTAATGTTTTAGTTAACATAACGAGAATATAGACTCATTTTGATAACCTAGCAAGCGAAAAAGTTAAAAAACCTATATTTTTTAAGGGGTACATAGTTAACAAAACGTGCTTTTGTTAACTATCGCAACTTTTTTGACTGGTGGTTTGGTGGTTAAAGTGAAGAGGCGGCTAAGTCTTCGAGGTCGTTTCTTTCATCCAGTAAATCTTCATCAATGCGTGTATTAGCAGGCACGTATTGCACAAGTTGAGAAAAACAGTAGGTGTCCCAACGGTCCGGCGAAGGAATGTTCATCTTTTCGCGCATGGTTTCTTTTTTAACGATCTGGTACTGGCCTTGGTCATTAATGATGTACGGTATCTTAACCGCTTGGTCTTTGGTCTTTGGTGAACCATCAACAAGCATCCTGCCACTGGTCATAGCGCGGTGCGCCATGATGTTGGCATAGGCTCGCTGATTTACATAGTTTTCTTTGTCGAAGTCATTAAAGCAAGAATGCCCCCAGCGAATGCGCTGAACGCGCAAACCTAACTCTTCGGCTATCTGTGCGGTGTCACTCCCCACCCCGTCACTATCTATGGCTACGGTGATATTTGGATAATCATGGCTGGCAATGTGGGCTTTTATTCTGCGACCAAAATCAACAGGCGAAATGTTACCTTCCATTTCCTCTATTCGCACTGGTATAAACTTACGCTCTAGTCCCCAGCCGCACACCTTACCAATGAGCATCACGGACTTATCACGACCATTACCCACATCACACAGCGCCACCCATCCCCAATCATCATCTAGAGTCGGCGTATTTGCTTTATTTGCCGCCCTATCAAAGTCACTCGATGAGATTAAGAATCCTTCCAAGACTTTCGGGAACTCACCGCGCACCTTGATCATGTACTGAGCTGATTCCCTACCTCCGAACTTAAAGGCTGCATTTTTCAAATACTGTAGATTAACCCATTGTGAAAACTCAGAATTAAATTTTAATGGCGACCATATACCATCCTTTGGGTCCATATCCTTACTGAGCTTATGATGAGAATCGTAGAATCGACCTGTATTACGTGTTGGCTGAGACAACATCAACATACGGTTGTCATCTTCGGTTAAAGCGCCTTCCATAATGTCGATTGCTTTATCGCTTAGACCAGATGCCTCATCGACAATGTATAGCAAGTGCTTTCCATGCTCACCAGCCAAGCCTTCTTCATTACCTAACCTATAACCTTTTGTCAGTACACACCAAACGCCTTTATAACCTACCGCGTAAAACTCGGTTTCTGTTACTACGAAATATTGCGCTATCCATGGAAACCTTTTACAAACAGTCTTAAAGTTCTTTTTTATGTATTTGAAAACCGCCGCTTTAACCTGCCCGATTTTGTTAGCAACAAGAACGATACGTGACTCAGGATAAAAAAACATGTAGATCATGGTTATGATGGATGACATGTCTGACTTACCTGTACCGTGACCTGAACTTACAGACACGCGACAAGCTGTTTTTTGAACGCTAGTTAATAGCTGGTACTGCTGCGGTGAAGGCCATTTGCCAAAAAGTTCAACTGATGCCCTCACCCAATCACTTCTATATCTCTTACAAAAGTCTAAATAACGTGGGTCTTGATTGATGCTTTTTAACTTCACTATTCAATCACCTCAACGTTATTATCTCCATCAACCTGTGCGTTGTTGATAAAGTCAAGGCGCTCTGCCATAAACTCATGACCTGACCACTCTTTAAGCTTCGCTTCGTATTCCGCCATTTCTTTATCTAACTGCTCAGCAGAAATTTCCTCGGCCTCATCACGCTTAGGTTGTCTAAGTGAAATTTCTTTCGCTGCTTCAGCTTGTAAGGTTTTTGGTGGTTCAATGCCGTTTTTGTCGAATAAGTAACAGGCTGATACAGCGGATAGCTCCTGTTGCTCGACTTGTTCAAGCAACTCAGTAGTCAGTGCTAATTGCTCACCTTTTGAAAGGGGGTGCAGATCATGTAATTGCAGTGAGGTTTTATATTGTTCTAATGCCAGCTTTTGCTTGTTTTGATGTGCTTTGATGATGCCAGTTTCTAACTCGGTCATCGGTTTAGATGTGCCAAAGACAACATGAGATAAAGCTTTGGATTTTGGCATGGGATTACCAAACTCATCTTTCCATGCGTTGCCATCTTCATAATCTTTTTCAATGGCGGTCATCATTTCTTGATGTGTTCGATGCACATATAAATATCGTGCCTGCATCATATTTAGGACCGCATCACCATCACTTAACTGCAATGCAACGTTTCTAATATCCTCCGGTATTTTTGCAAGGTCCATGTAGGCACCATGCATGACACCTTGCGCATCATCACGGTGATCATGATCAACAAGGTTGCTGCGCGGCGGCACTTTAAATTTGTGATCAAAAACGTTACTTTCTTTTGCTCTATTAGCGCTCTTACCGCCGCTAGTTTGCGCCTTTCCTCCTGTTACCCCCTTGTTTTTAGCGGCTTTGCTGCCAGTGTTGACTTTAGGTGATCGATCACTTTTCTCTGTGTCGCTTTGTGATCGATCAGTTTTGCTTTTAATGTTGTTGAAAGACCGTCTACAGCTATTAACGTTCAAACCTTTTTCACGCGCAAAGGCTGCTGCGCTTAGGTCTTCTGAGGACTTCAGCCTATCGCAGTATTCTTTGTACAACGCTTTCCAATCAGTTTTAGCCAAGGTAAAAACCACATCTTCCGAACAAACTTATTAAATTCTACATATCAGAAAGTGATCGATCACCTATTTTTAGGCAAACAAAGCTAAATACCGTGTATTTATTGGTGTTACATGTAATAATTAGGCTTTTATATGGGTTGAGTACTTCCTAACATGGACAAGAAGATAAGCAAAAGCGCTGCATTTAAACTGCGACAAGCTGAAAAAGGCTATAAGCCTGCGTCATTTTTTTTGGATGATGCCACACACGAACAAATAGCAAGAGTTAAGCAGGTGGCGAATTGTGCGAATAAAGATGAAGCGTTGCGTTTAATGGCTGGTATTTTTGCAACGCTCTCTGACAAGGAAATAGAGTTTTTGACTGAAGAAGCTAGGAAACGATTTCCGAATTAAACACCGCGTTTGCGATTTCTCGCTTCCACTCTTCCAATGTTAGGTCTTTTAACTGTGTTACTTTGACACCATTTGCCGCTACATCAATATATGGATTAGATAGCTTTTGACCATCTAATCTAACGACTTTGTATAGCTTACGCGGCGCATCATGCTCAACACGACAACCGATTTTATTAGCCGCTTCATTGATTAGCTCAGTCGTGGCTTGGCGTTCATGTCTGCGGCGCTCCTGCTTGAGAATTGATTTATTAGCAATCAGTGCTGAAGAGGCTTTAAATAAATCTCCGCCGCCATGTGCCGGACCAACAAACTCTAATAAACCTGTATCATGCAATGAAGTCACTGTGCGACCATGGACGTACACGATCACATCTTCTTGTTCATCACTCTGCTTGTCGTACTCAACAATGGCGCTACCATCGTTAGAGCGCGTTTTATTACGCTTAACAACATAACGGTTTTCATTTTCAAGCAATGAGATAGCAAGGTCTGCTTGTTGTTTTGAAAGTGATAGCATTGTTATTTTTTCTCCAAATCCAGCTCTGCACCATCTGCCAGCTTAGAGTATAACAAAATCGCGTCTTTAAGTGACTCCCAGCCAATGAATATATCAGAGTAATAACCTTGCTTACGCAATATATCACGGCGCTCTAGTTGCGCTTCGCTGGCTCTGCCACCTTTGGCCTTCAGCTCAAAACGTGCGCCATGGTACGTACCTTTAGCCATGTCTAATATGATGTCGGGATAACCTTTCTTCTGGCCTTCCGCCTGCATAGCAAAGGCGGTTTTCTTTGAGCGCATACCCCCAGCAGGATAAGCAGATAACAACTCATAGATTTCAGGGTGATAACGCTCGAAAAAATCAAAGAGCTGCACTTGCTCATAGTGCTCAATGTTACCTTTGCGTAGTTCTGGCTTTTTAGCCAATGCCGCCAGTGCGCGAGCATGGGGACTCACGTTAGGCTGCTTAGCTTTGACATTGCGCCTGTTTTTAGGTTTTCTCTGACCTAAGAAACTATTGAATGCGTCCTCGCTATCAAACCGCAACACTTTCAACCTCCATGCACTTTATTAACTCTGAATAGAAGTTGATTATTTCACTCGAAAACAACACAAAATCATTTTCTAAACGATTGGCTAACTCTTCTTTTGGAATGTCCGAATTAGTCTCTTTTAGTGCATCAGAGAATTTGATTGATGTCATCGAGCCATCGTTATTAAATTTTAATTCGATAGACTCATACAGCTTCAAGTGAACGGATTTACAACGCATACCGTTGTGAATGCTATTTAAAATATCTTCTGATGTAATATCTTCTTCGTTTATGTAATTGCGCTTGCTGTCTGTTTCTGAAGGTTCTACTAAATTAACAGTGTGTCCAAGCTGTATTTCTCCCAAACTTTCAGGCTCTAAAAGAGAGTTTGTAAGTAAGTGATCTAGGTCGTAACTAGCAAATGAAGGTATAACAGGCAATGTACCTAAAGACTTCCTAAGAAGCGCTAAACACTCTTCAGCTCGGGTGAATTTTGCTACGAATATCACCACCAGCATATTCTTGGTATCTATGCACAAATCTATGTAGGAAGGTTTCGGTATGAGGTTAGGCAACATCGCCATAGTGATATTGTCTTTAATTTCATTTTTTTCTTTAAATTTAACTGGCCTACTTTCTTCATTTTCAATTTTTTCTATTGTCGAAGCCAATTGTTCATTTATAGCGGCGCTTGGTAGTGTTTTTTTGTCTTGTCTTACTTTGAGCCAAATTAGATTAGAATCTGGTGCTTGTCTTGCTAATTCTGAGCCGTACTTACCTAAAGGTTTAACGAACCCCATTGAGCTAACTTGTTGACCGCCTACGGGCTTAAATACGTCTTGCTCTAATGCTTTATTAAGCTCTTCAATATCGAAATTTATCTCTTGTTTAAATGAATAAAACAATGCTGATGTATACATAAACCTAAAAGCCTTTTAATTTTTTAAATATTTAGTTAGGAAGATTCTCAACGGTTGAGAAAATCAATCATGCCACTCTGAGTTGATTGCCAATTCATAGATTCTCTTAATTTGATTTGTATATTTAGAAATTCTACGTTGGTTGTTGCTTTTTATACTGCACTCTAGATTGCTTAACGTATCAGCTATCTTTACTTTTCGAGCTAAAGGGTTCTCAACACATCTAGCTATATAATCCTCTCTCGATTCTTGATCTTGTTTGGTGATGGCTTCTAGAGCTTTAATTAGTTGCTCTACCGGATAAGGTTTATGCCCTATCTTTGCTCTAATATCCTCTATTGTTAGCTCTGTATCTTCGATGACATCATGCAAACAGGCCAAGTCATCCAGCATAAAATCCCTTTTGTAATCTCCACAAGCAAATAACTCATGTGTTTTATTTCTAACCATGTTTACATGCACAATATAGTCTTGCTCTCCATATTTTTGGTCTTTATGTGCATACGATGCGATCAAATAAGCCATTGCCATAATATTGCCTTTTATTCTTGAATTACTGGCGCTGAATGAATGCGCTCTTCTAGCAGACTCATAAAGCCTTCTTTGCTTTTTGCTTCTATCTCAAACTCTACTGCGCCATAATCGCCATTATCAATATGGACCTCACCAGTACCGCAGGGCTTTAGATGAAGGGATAAAAAGCCTACAGGCGTGTCCCATTCCTGCTCTACACAGCCGCAATCCTTGTCAAACTGGTCTTTTAGTAAATTACAGTCTTTCATAGTGGCTTATTTGCTCTCAGTCATTTTGATAGGCACTACAGGCAATGTATCTATCCAATCTAAAACGCTCTGCAAATCGTCAAGCTCCATGATTGAATCAAAGTGACAAGATTGATCTAAATTAAAAATCACATCTTCTAGGGCTTCATCAAACTCTAAATCATACCCATTAGCATAGCCGCTGGGTGTTGGGCAGCCTCTTAGGTACTCACACCTGATAGCAGTTATATTCTTTTTCTTGAGCGCTGCTAGAATTTTCCTACTGCTCATAGTTAAACCTCTTAATTACTCTGTTTGAGCTTTTTCTAACTGATAAATTGCTGTCTTGAGATTTTCAAAATCACACGCATCTACCTCGTAGATTTTAATTTCTGCTTCAGCTCTCCATTCACGCTCTACAATTCCAAATGGACTGATATAAACAACGCTGTAATCTTTGCCGCTAACACTTGGTTTATCATCAAAGTTCTTGCTTTCAACTATTCCTGAAGCAAGATATTCAAGTCCACCTTCTAAGCAGCCGTTACAACTTAAATCTCTAAAGAAAAGATTGCTCATTATTTTCATAATTCTATTTGGCCTAACTTTAATGGCCGCTAATACGCTGAAGCTTATCTATTTCTGCTGCAATCAGTGCGCCTGACTTGGTAAGCTCTTTAATTCTAGAGGCGTAACTATTGTCCCCCACCTTTAAATGCTTTGATTGCCATGGGAAGTGTTGTATAGGCTCATTTTTGCTTGCCTTCTCTCTGAAGTTATCTCGCATGTGACTTGAACTCACCGCTGTTGTTGCGTAAACGATAGCCGCCATAACGAGTGAGCCTTTTTCGTACTTATCATCATGCGTTGATGTATAGCCTTCTTCGCTGATTTGGCGCGATCTTTCTTTGGCTATCAAAGCTACGCCTGACTCTTTTTCAATTTGCCTTTCTATTAGCTTATCTGAGTATTCAGACTCAGCTTTTTCAGAGAGGTTTCTTATATCATCTTCACAGTGATCACTTAGATAACCGCAATCATCCTTATCACCGTCATTTATCTTCTTAGCATCATTGAATCCATCATAATAACCGTCACCAAAGGCGCTAATCTGCTCGTACTTTTGCTCTTCAAGCATCTTTTTTGCAGATTGGAATAGCTCAATAAAGAACAATTCTGAACTCATGGAAAAGCCTGAGTCTTCAAAAACGAATTGCCAGCAATCTATTGGTTCACCAAGAGAAGTAAATATCTGGTTGTAATTCCACATTACATTAAAAGTAACTGTGCGTTTTGTTTTACTTCCAAATTCACACCATGAAACTAAGGCGTTAAAACCAATATCTTCAGGGAATGTTAATTCTTCAAACTCAACCTTAAATTCAAAAGACGGGTACGAATCAATCATTGCGACAAATGCGCTCATACCTTCTTTAATCTTGTCGCTTGCCCACTCTGGTAGCTTATTCTGGTTCATGAGTTATGCCTCACTCTCTTCTATAGGTTGCCAAGTATTTATGTCGTACTTTTGGGTTTTTTCTACATTAAAGAAGTTAGGTGTAATTTCATGCTTTTTGCACCACCAACTTAGCAACCCATGTAATGCATTGCTTAACTCAAGCTCAGCCTCTTCGGAAGCATCAGGATAATCAAGCGCGTACTCGCCACCTTCGTCTTCAGCTTGGCAAGCCATGTAATTGGTTATTTCATCGGAATCAGGAAAGAAAGATTCATTACTTGGTTCGGTGCATGTGCCAAAAACAGCAGTTGTTGTATTATCATCTAGCGCCAATGCTTCCATTTGCGCGTCAGCCAAAGCATCATCTAGAGAATCAAAAGTGCCATGATGAAACTTTTCCCCATCGAAGCTATACGTCCATTTTTTATCATCTTTAGAATTTGAACTATGAAGTGAATCTTTGGCTTCAGTCGCTAAAACCTCTAATGAAGCTTGGAGTTCTTCACGCTCTGCTTGCGCTTCTTTTAAATAAGGTTTAAATGCTTGAGTGATCACATAACCTAATGGCCCTGTTAGTTCAAACTCCCCCTGCTCTTCAGATAAAGCGTATAAGCGCCAACCTCCATCTACAGCCTCTAGCTTTACATCGCTAGACTTTTTCTTAATAACTGTGAGCATTGTATGAATACAAAAACCATAAAAAGACAATCCCATACCTACACCTTTTAAATTTTTAAACTTTTATTTAGGAAGATTCTCAACCGTTGAGAATTAACTTCCGTATATGAATAATGTGTGTTGTTTACACGTTGTTTTGGTGATTTTCTCCAAGCTATCATGCAGCAGTTTTACAGGTTTAAAATCTGGATTTTTCGCTGAACCTTCATTGAAGATGTAATGTTCACCTTGAATGCTATGCACTCTGTTACTCCACACAACGCCGTTTGTTCTGATTTCTACAAAATCACCTATGCTTGGCTTTCTACTCATTGATAGCTCTCTCACCTAATTTAATTGATAGTCCACCAGCGAGGGCCATACGAATAACCTCGTCAGTTGCTAGGTGCTCTAAATTGCCTGACAACAAGATAGCAATAGTGGCCTCGCCTGTTTGAAAGCGCTCCGCCGCTTGACTCTCTGTTAACGCTTGCTCTTCAATCTTAGCCATAAGCCAAACTACTAACTGATACTTAAATATCAGCGCTGAATCTTGAATAGGTTGCTGTATTTGCGGTGCGTACATGCTTTTTCCTTTTAGAATGTCGGTTGTGCTTTAGAGAATGGCGATAGTGATAACAAGCTAGATAACAGGCTTTGCTTTTTCTTCGCTGATACCATTGGTAAGCATGGCGTTTCACTCACAAACTTAGCCAAGTCTGAGAATCGGCTAAATTCGATACGACCATTTACCGTGTAACAATTAACGGCTCTTGCTGCTTGTTCTGACTCGTTGGAAAAGCTTACTTCTATACCGCTTCTGGTAAACTCAATTGAATCAGCTTTGATGTTCTTTTGCGCTAGCTGCGCTTGAATTACTTGTTTCATTGCATTTTCCTTAAAATAACTGCTCGACTTCGGGTATTTCGTATTTAGAGCCAATTGGCAACCATTCAAACTGCGGCTTCTTTCCTTTCGTTAAAGCGATAGAGCCATCTTTGTTTAGCTTGGGTACTTTTTTAACAACCGATAGATTTCGATAGTTCTTATTTCCCTTAGCCAGCTCAATGAACTCATAAGCGCATGAAGGCATTGAAAAGTCTTTACTGACAATTTCAGGCTTAGCCTTTTCAAAAATAATGTCAGTTTGTTTTGTTAGCGCTTCGGCATACTCAGTGACATTTGTCGGCTTTTCATCACCTCTGAGTAAATCAACTTTCTTCTTCGCTTTGACCTCACACTTGATCCTTGATACACCTTTCACTGCAAACATAATTTCACCTATGAACTCAGTTTTTAGTTAATCCTCAACCGTTGAGGAATTTCTTTTCGTAGTACAATTGCTGGCGGCTGCTCAATCCGGTTTCCACTGTAATCAAGCGCCTATAAAAGCCAACCTGTCTAAATTCTATTGCTAATTTGATTACCGCTTCATCTAAAGCCTTATGAAAAGAGACTTTCATTTCTTGTGCTTTTCGATGTACTGACTTTTCAGTGCGATTGAGTGTTTTACCTATCTCTTTTGCTGTTTTTCTGCCAGCAAAGGCGGATAGGTAAAACTCTTCACCTTTGTGCCAGTTTCTCTGCATCCTTTTGCCTTTGGTAGACTCCATAAAACCCTGACCTGTACGAATCATATTGAACACCAGCACGTTCAAAGGCTCTTATTACGGTTTGCAGCTTGGTAGCGCTAATGCATAGTCGCTCTAAGACAGTTTGAACAGGCTCTCTTTTTACTTTTTCAACAAGCATCCACGATTCAATTTGTTTCAGCTTGTTTTTAGAAAGCGGTTTCCTGATGCGCTTACTTTTATTTTGCTCATCGAAAACCAAATCTACTTTACTCATGCAGCGGCCTTGCTTCTTCTTCTGCTACTCTTACCTTGCGCTTTTGCATACTGTTTACGCTTGGCTATTTCTTTGGTTCTGCTCTTCATGTCTTCAATGAATGACCGAGCAGCATCGTTGTTGACTGTAAAATCTGTTTCATACACTTTCGTTAAAGGCTCTCCACATATTTTTGCAGCCTCTCTAGCTCTAAATAAGCCATTCTTGAGCGCTTTTTCAAATTCAGTACCATCAAATGACTTGATATGTTTAACGATTTCAGGAATCCATTTATCATCCGGTGCAAACTGGCTATTAACAAAATTAATTTGCCCCTCATCAAACCCACCAGCCTTATTGAAATTCACTGAAGGAATAACTAGCTGATCCTCGTTTTCATCATACCTTACTGTTAACAAGCAACCTAAGCCGTTAGGTCTTACCCAGTGAAACATTGCCATTTCATTAGCCAGTTTTAATGAGCCTTCGCCTTTTGCAACCATGCACATCTCATTAGCGCTAGCAGTGAATAGCTTCAGCGTTGAGCCATCTGGTGCGGTATAGATAGGCGCTGTAGAATGCGAGTTCATATAAAGAGACAGCATTACGTTTTCTTTGTATAAACGCTTGTTTGTATCAGCGATAAGCTCAGCTTGCTTTGTAGCTTGCTCTAGTGTCTCTCTGGTAGAATTTAAAACCTTTTGATCATTCACTCGCATGTCTTTTAGATCTTCAACTTCAGCCTTTACGACTCTAAAATCTTCTGTTTTATGCGCTAACTGCTTTTGAAGCTTTTCCACTTCAGCGTGAGAATTGCCGCCTTGCTTGCGTAACTCTTCTAGTGATGCATCAGCGTTCTTTAGCTTATTGTTGGCTGCGCTAAGCTCAGATTTAAGTGCTTTATTGTCATTTTTCGCTTTTTCTAATTGCGAAGCATGATCGCTTGCCTGCTGCTTTAGTTGCGCTTCTAGTTGTGCCACCAGCGCTGAAAGGTCGTTTAGTTTTTTCTTATATGCTGCGGTTGTTGCATCGACTGATGTAGCTTTTTGTAAGGCTTCAGCTATTTTGCTTTTTAAGTTTTGATTTTGAAGGTTAAGCGTAACATTTTCGTCTTTTAGCTCTTCTACTTCTAAATTTGCCTCTGCCAGCTCTGCGTTAGCAGCCTTTAAAGCCTCATTTTCTAAAGATAAGTTATCATTTACAGCCCTGTAATAGTTAGTGGACATTGTTAGCAATTCGTCTGTTGTGATTTGATTGCTGTTATACAAATTGTTTAATTCGTATGGCGCTGAGAAGCTAGTTTTGCTCAGTGTGTTTATATCAATTGTCATGTGAGTTCCTTTAAGTTTAAATCTGAGTTAATAAGTGACTAAAGTTTTGGCGCGCCTTTCTTTTAACTCTTGGCGCTCTAGTGCGATTAAATCTAATTTTGGTAATGCTGTTCTTGCTGATTGTGAGTCTCTAAACTTTTGCACGTTAAAGTCCACGTATTGCGTTGTGTTAATAACTGTGTTTTCAAAGAGAATGAAAGCACTGGCGAAGTTCACGCCGTTTTGAACAGTCTTACCATCTACTTTGTAATATTTGTAGCGGCGGTCCGGTAAATAAACTTTTGAAGCAACGTTATGAACCATGACTTGCCACCATATAGATTGGCGCTCATACGGCAACATCATCAATACAGGAATTTTGTATTGCTGAACTGTGTCATAGGATTTTTGGATAAATTCTAACTTGTCATCAAATGGCGGATTGCACCAAATGCCAGTTGCGCAACTGCCAAGCTTTGTAGCTCTAGACATCAATGCACAGTGCGCCTTAGCTGCTTTATTAAATTCAAAGGACCAATCTAGCGCTAGTGCATCCTGTCTTTTTAGTCGATCTATGAAATGACCACATTTAGCGGTGGCAGGCTCAGCACAAGCATCAAGTATTAAATCTAAACCTGAGATTGTTTTAGCGTCATTAAACGCACTCCAAGTTGTACCAAAGCGGTTTTTATCCGCTATCTTCGTTTTGCTTTTTAAATGTCCGTGTATGTGCGCCATGCCGTTACCTAATCAAATTTCAATCTGTCGTCTGGTTTACCGCGTACAATCTCTTCTTGTATGCGCCTTTCATAGTTATCTTTGCCGTACCACGCTTTTAGCGTGTCAAAATCAGCCTGAAGCGCTTTAACCTTGCTTTTCATTAGTGCGTTTTCTGCAATGACTTTATTTAGCGCCATTACAGCCTCTTCTAATGAATCGACTTTAAAACCAGTGCCATAACAAACTTTGCACTCTTCCCTGAGTAATAAACCTTTGTATTGACCTGTACCGTTACACGCAAAGCACTTGCTTGCATCACCGCTTAAAACCAATTCATTCACGCTCGAAATTGGCGCTTTTTCTTCGGTTTTTTCAGAACTTTTCTGCTCTACAAATTGCGCCTGATAACTTTCATCAAGCTGTTGTTTTTGCAGCCTCTTAAACTCTGCAAGCTCGGCTTTCTTTTGAGCCTCTTCAGCGCTTAGATCTGAACTGTCGAACATCTACATCAAACTCATTCAACCAAACCTGATAAAGCATTTCTGATGGCGTGGCTTTGTAAACAGTAAGCGTTGTCGCATACCAATCTTGAAGTGGTTTTTCTGGTGACTTTCTGACACCAAAGAAAGTGCCTTCTTTCATACCGAATACCTTACAAAGCGCCTTTATAGAGCCGCGCCCACCTCCGAAATGTAAGTCTCTAAATTTTAATAAATCAAAGCCTGTAAGTGGTTTACTCATTGAATTTTACAACCATAAAATACTCTATAGTTAAAAATCATATACTTTTTTATTCTTCCGAACAAGCTTTTTATTTTAATTGATACATGCAGTAATTTAAGTTTAAAGGCGGATAAACTTAAATAAATACATATTACAAAGCTTTAAAATATAGGGTTTAATGGGGGTTTCGGTGGAAATAGTGGTTAAACGAACAGTATTGAATTAATTTTTAAATGATCATCTAATGTATGGGAAACAAGGCGTAACCAGTTAGATCAGCAACTACGATCTATAGATCATTACAAAAAAGTGATCTATCATTGCAAATATTGAAGTAAGGAAGTATCAGCCGATGCGCCAACATTCGGCTGATGAATTGTATAAATACAACTTAAAGGTAAGACAATATTGATACGAAGTTAATCTAAGTTTTTATAAATCACTCAGCGCCAACCTTTGTGATTCACAACTTGAACTAACCCAATTTCACGGTATGAAATTCTAATCATGTCAATTAGGATTTTAGCAAATCGCGGGATCGTGTCAACTTGTCTGTAAATAAAGATGAGTAAAAATTGCACAAATGTCGTTAGACATCATCAGCAATTGGTTTTTCGTGTCCAATTGTTAGAAGAAAACAAGATAATCCGTCCAAATGTAGCGCACGTTCTTCTTGCGCTGGCCTCTTTTGCAAACGCTAAAGGCTTTGCTTTTCCGTCACAGTCTACACTCGCCAGCATGACAGGTTATAAACGTGAAACAATTAACCGTTTATTGAATAAAGCAGCCACATTAAAATTCATCAGCAAAACACAAAATAGAAAGCCGTTTCACTTCAACGGTAAAACATACTGTCCTCGCGTTTTGTATAAATTCAACATTGCCAAGATCACAAAGCTAGTTGGTGATGAAATTCAACAAGTGAAAAAAGCGCTAAACACTCAGAAAAAAGCCAGTGATAATGATCACTCAGCCATTAAGAAAACCGATCACACAAACAAGCCTTCGGCTAAAACTAATTTAAACACTACTGCTGAGAATAAATCTCGCAGCATGACTTTGCATCAAATCTTATCAAATGCAATTCAGAGCTGTGTTAAGCACCAAACTAAAATCAATCATGAAACAGCCCGTAAACATGGATTAAAACGCTGGCGAATAGAGCAAGGTTTAGAGAAATGCCCTAAGCAGCTAGCAAAAGAGCAAGCAATGGCTAAAAAGCGCATGAGTGCAACACAAGAGCTAGAACGTGAAAGAAAACCTGTGAAAGCCAAGTTTGAAGCGCTGGTGACATTGCTAAGAAAGTCCATGTTCAATCATGATTTGTTTAAACCAAAGCTTGATAAGTTTAAAGCGCTAATGGCTAGCAATCCGTGGTTAGAATTAGATTTAGTGTCTAAAAACATTCTGAGCAAAATTGAAGCTTAACCGTGTTTTAATCTAGCGCTTTACTGGTTACTTGATTAACTAAATGGATAGTAACCATGCTATTTAAAACAAAGATGCTTTTAGGCTTAGCAATAGCTACTTGTTTGTCTTATGCAGTGCATAGTGTGAGTAGTGTTATCAATGAGCACTTAGAGCAAAGAGATAAAGACAGGCAGGCAGTGAAAGAATTGCATGAAACTGTTACCACTTTAAACGCTCATATTGATCACTATAAATCAGCCAATGAGCAGTTGGAAAAAGTCTCTGATTTGCTAGAAAAACAGCTCTCAATTAATGAGCGCAGCATGAGTGATTTTGTGAAGTTTGAAGCAGCTCAAAAAGAGCAAAAACAATCCACTTTAAACGTACTAAATCGAATCTCTAACGAGGCCAAAAATGAAGACTGTATTAATAGTAATTTGCCTGACAATGTTAAGCGCTTGCTCATCAACTCAGCCACCAAATATAGTTATTAAAAAAGAGTATATCCACCAGCAAATACCAAGCTATTTACTGGACCAAGAAGACGTAAAGAAATTAGACTTTTTTACGTGGAAAGATGTGGTATACGGTCATGTTGAATTGCAAGAAAAGCTATTAAGCTGCAATAACAAGTTAAAGCTAATAAAAGAGCATATAAAAGAATCCTCAACCGTTGAGGATTTTGAAAAAGACAATAAAAACAGCGGTTTGTAACACCGCTGTTTTTCTTCAACTTCAGTGAGTAAAAATCTTCAACCGTTGAGGATTTTATTATCCATATAAATTATTGCCGTTTCTAGGCGCTCCAACCAACTCAAACTCCATACTTTCATTCTGCTGTTTATTGGCGCTTGGCGCACCGCTTAATGCGTCTGAAATTTGTGTTTTTGATGGTAGTGTTCTTTGGTCTGCTGCAATGGATTCAAACATCTGAATAACGACTTCTTTGTCATGCTGAGTAGTCATATTTACCAGTGAATTTTTTTGCGCTTCTGTCATGATAACAGGCAATGAATTTACACACTCTAACATGTAGTCTTTACGTGCGTTATTTAGCGCGTCTGAGTCCTTTACCATTTCCTCTAACATCAGCTTTTCTAGCGTTATATCAGTGAGTGTAATTTGCTGCTGATTTTGCGCATGTAATGACTCTAACATCATCTGATATTCGTCTGCACTTTCAAAGCTTGTGAAGTCTTGAATTGACTCAAACATGGCTTGTTTATCTACATCAATGTAGCTTGGCTGTTTTACATAATCAAAACCAGCCAGCACGTTAATAGCATGTGGCTTGCCGCTGGTGGCCCACGACCAGCCGCCAGTTTTTCCATCATGCATTGCCTGAACTTGCTTGCCTGAACTTGTATCTAAAATGCGTTGCTTATGCGTGATAATACCTTCATCTGAACAGCTTACATCTAAACAATAATTCGATGGCTCGACATCAACCTTTACCATCTTTCCGTTTACATTAATAAACTCAACTTCGCTTGGTTTCATCTTGCCTGTCATAGCGCGTATACCATGACCAAAGTAACCGAACATTTCACCTAACTGGATCTCTTCTTGAACCGTATCGGATGCGATAATTTTCTGCACCGCTTTGATTAAATATGGTCGGTTGTTGTGCTTGGTGCGACCATGCTTTGCTAAATCAATCGTTCCGCTGACATCTTTCATAATACTTTACCTTAAACACTTAACAGTGAATCAAATTCTTCTTTAGCTGCTGAACGCGCTAAGTCTCTAATATGCTCGATGCTTTCAAATTGCTGACTATCACCACTTTGCTTTGCATCTTTTAAAATCTTTTCCACCAGCTCATCATCCATACTGAGTGAGTCAGTCATAAGCCAGCGTTTAACCGCGTCCGGTCTTGAGTCAATCATATCTAGGACCGTTGCCACCGCTGATGCATGTTCGGCGCGTGTTAGCATGGCGCTTGCCTTCTCTTGCTCAATGGCTGTGTTTAGTGAGTGATACTTGACGTAGATTTTACTTTTATCTGTAAATGTCTTGCCGTATTTGAAGATCATGTGAATATCGACAAGGCGCAATATCATTGCAGTGACCGCATCACGCACCTCATTTGCTCTAATAGCGGCCTGAATACTGGTCCTGAAAAAACCGCCATCACCTAAACCGCCTGACATTAGATCGCCCCAACCAAGTAAAGACACATCTAAACCTAAGTTTGCACAGGCTCTTTTTAGGTGAAACATAATATCTTCAATGTGCTGTATGTCTGCTGGCATAACTTGGCTATCTACGGTTATACCTCCTTTACCTGCAAGACTTGGAATAAGTGAAGTTAGTATGGTCGGCACTATGCCTTGCCTTTCTGCTTTGTTACGTGCCTTTTGTATGTCTTTTTTAAGCTGACCACCGACCATCTGCATATTTTGTGCGGCGGCGAGTGGACTAAGGCCATCCATCCCTACGGTCATATATCTATCAATACGGCCTGAGTTTTCACGACTACCACGCAATGCACGTAAACCATCGCGCATATCATTCCAAGGCTCATAACAGCCAGCCAGCATACTAGAGCCGTAATTTTGCGTTTCTAATATTTGCTCTTGGAAATTATCATCAAACAAGGTGTGTTCTTTGCCTGTGTGATTAAGTGGTGGTGCATCAACGCGCAATTTAGATGCGCCAATTTTAAGTGCTACCATTTTCCAAGGTTCAGCAAGTACCTGTCTGCTTTTCTCTTCGCTTAGCATATTCATGCTAGTAAAGCCTGCACATAGACCGCCGCGCTCAAACTCGACAATGTTACTCGCTAACGTGTAATAACTGGACTCAATGCGCGTGATACCTTTGCCACTTTCATAGTATGGCCTGACATAATGCGCACCATGGACCGAGGCTAGATAACTCCACCCAGCCACATGCTCTCTGACTAAGCTTTGAATGGTCTGGTTTAACTCTGTGACAACATCAACATACGCTGGCTCTTTGGTTTCAATACTGAAGATTGAACCGTCCTCATTGGAACTGCTTAGCGCATGAGCTAAATGCATTTTTATGCCGGAGTCTAAAATAGGCTCATCTGACATCTGCTGTAAAATCGGATAACGCTCAGCGCGACTGACATCTAATAAGTTGATGCGACTTGCAGCAATGGCATTAGACGCTATCGCTGATTGTGTGTCTGTATTTTTGGCAGATTGTGGCAAAAAAGACGTTCCGGCTGTTTCTGCACTGCTGAGCGGCACATTATCATTGTGCTGATCTTCAGGGCTGTAGCCTTTAAACGCTTGCGCAAGCTGGCTGAGCAGCTTTGGTGTTTTTTTGTCTTTTGCCATGCCTTTTTATTTAACCGAGCTTTAATCTTTCGCCAATCTAGCGCTAGATTAAAGCGCGGAGAAGCAAAAATGAGGCTAGATTTATCCGATGTGGCTATAGGTGTAATGTCTGCAATAGAGCAGAGCGCCACCGCATCAGAATTATCAGAATTAATCCTGAATCTCGATAACAACGAGCATGTTGTTAACTATGGTTTAGAGAAAGGCACAAAAACAAAACGCCTTGCGGCGAACAAATCAGCAAGAGAAGTGCTAGATCGTGTTGGCGATGACCACACGCTATTAACTGAAGAAGACCGTGAAGTGCTAAAACGCTACAGCGGTAAAGGTGGTATTGGTGGTTCGGTCCATGAATATTATACGCCGGAATGGTTAGCCTCTTCGATTTGGGATGCAATGGCGGTTAATGGTTTTGATGGTGGTGTAACAGGTGAACCGAGCGCTGGTGCTGGTGTGTTTAACGGTACTAAACCGCGTAATACGAACATCACAGCCAGCGAAATGGACGCTACAAGTAGCCAGATCAACCAGCTTTTACACCCCGAAGATAAAATTTTTAATAAAACTTTCGAGCAACTGACACAAATCGCAACCGAAGGTATGTTTGATGCCTTTACCGGAAACGTGCCTTTTGGTGATAAACGACCTACGGCGTATGCTGATCCTGAGTATCAAGACATTGAAGAGTTAGAGCGATATTTCATCACGCGAATGATTGATATGGTTAAGCATAACGGCTTAATTTGTTGCGTTGTTCCGACTCAAATTATCAATAGAAAATCGTGGTCAAACTGGCGTGAAGACATCAGCCGAAAAGCGGAATTTTTAGGTGCTCATCGCCTGCCTTCTGGTGTGTTTAAAAACAATGGTACTGATGTTGTAACAGACGTTATCGTACTTAAAAAACACTCTGAAGAGCTGCTTGAAACTATCGCTAATTTACCGGATAAAACACTTGAAGAAGCCAATGTTTTATACGCGCCATTTATTACCGGAAAATGGTTTCAAACCAGTGAAGGTAAAAAGTTTATTCACGGCACTGTAGATAAAGTTAAAAACCAATTTGGCGGTTTTTCTGAGACAGTTAAAGCCAACGGCACTATTAACCAAAAAGCAATACAAGCTAAGCTTGCTCGCCGCTTCGATAGTCGCATTGATTATGATCTCGTTAATGTCGCTAAACCTGTTATTCGCCTACATGTCGAAGGTGATAGAAAGAAAATCAATGGTCGCTGGCATGAATACATGGATGGTCAGTGGCAATTGCAGCAACGTAACAGTGTGACATCAGATATTGATAAATCAGTGTATGGCGTTGCGAGTGTGCAAGAGGCAAGCGCTGTTATTGCTGGTGGTCCTGAAGAAATTTTAAAGCTAGATTTCAGCCAATTTGAAAAGCTAGCTGAAGATTTTGAATATCTTTTCCATAACTCTGATAGTGCTCGAAGAACGCTTGATTTATATAAGTTTGCAATCGCTCAAAATCCAAAGCACCACACGCGCATCTTTAGAGGCGCTTTAATTGGTGAGTTGATCACGGACCTATCAAATATCTCTACTCAAATGCGCTCAGTACCACCAGCGCAAGCGGCAAGACTCAGAGAGTTAGTTAGTGCAGAGATTGAGCGCCATGGTATCGCAGCAAAAGAGCCGTTTGCATTGCTTACTGGTAGAAATGCGAATGCTTGGAATGCGTTTGCTAGCGCCACTGATACAAAAGGCGATTTTAGCGATTTATTAAAAGGCACGTTAGACGTATCAGAAACCGTTGAATTTCAGACCGATGATGCGCAACAAGTGATTACGCATTTACATGCTCGATATGACTTAAATCCTGTGCCATTTGAAGAGTTTGAGCGCCTATATACCGGACCTGACAAACCAAAATCTTTAACTGATGTTGCCAAGATGGACGGTATCGCCATCACACCGGACGGTAACTTAATGCCAATGGACCGCGCCACCAGCGGAAACGTTGTTAAAACGGTTGCACAGATTAAAGAGGCCATGAGCCAAGCAAGCGATCCA
The DNA here is from genome assembly GCF_022347805.1 of Pseudoalteromonas sp. Of7M-16. Classification (NCBI taxonomy): domain Bacteria; kingdom Pseudomonadati; phylum Pseudomonadota; class Gammaproteobacteria; order Alteromonadales; family Pseudoalteromonadaceae; genus Pseudoalteromonas; species Pseudoalteromonas sp. Of7M-16. Next base: position 25,456 of record NZ_JAKRFY010000030.1, read on the forward strand.
CACATCATTGCAAACTATGAGCGCCAATTAAAACAGATTGAAGCTAAGAGAAAACGCAATACAGATAAAGAGATTGAGTTCTCACTTAATGCGAAGTGGTTTAGTCGTAAGTACGTTTTAGAGTTCTTACAAGAAAACGGCTATGAAGACTTTAGCTATATCAAGACGCAAGAGGATGAAAGCGGCGAGTCTTACATCAACGATGAATACGAAGGCCAAGACGGAATTTTTGCAGGTTATACCATGCATAAAAACGGTCAAAAGCGCCCGACTAACCAAAAAATTGCGTTTGAAAGACAGTTAGAGAATCATCTTAATGGTGTTTCTGTCCGTTCTAAGAACAAATCAGCCGCAGCACGTTATAAAGAGCGTATCAAAGTTGTTGAGCGCCAATTTGCAGATTGGATGCGCCAGCATGACGATATAGACGACATTGTGGATAGCTACAATGATATTCATAACGGCTATATTGCGTTTGAGCACTCAGAGCATGACTTAGGTCTTAAAAATGTCTCTGGCGATATTAAGCTGCTTAGCTATCAAAACTCAGCTATTCGCCGCGCCTCTGAAGATGGTCGTGGTATTGTTGGTTTTGGTACTGGTCTTGGTAAAACACTTACAGCCTATGGTTTGATTTCCTTTAATACTGAAATGGGCCGTTCTAAACGTACAGCGGTTGTTATTCCTAAAGCGGTGTTAGAAAACTGGTATCACGAAGCTAAAGCGTTTTACGGTAAAAATGGCATGGAAAAGGTACTGTTTCCTGCTATCGAAATTATCCGCGATGATAATGGCGAAGTGGTACAAGAAACGGTTTTAGATGAGCATGGCGAGCCTAAAATCAATGAAGTAAACGGACAGGTGATCAAGCGCGATAAAATCAAAGTGATCACGGATGCTAAAACCATTAAAAAGCAGCTTCAAAAAATACCGCACTCTAACTATCAAACCGTGATCTTAACCAAGGAGCAGTTTTCTAAGTTACCTATGCGCCCTGAGTCAGTTGAGGCGCATGTTATGGAGCGTGTAAGTGTTGGTGCATTAAAGGGTAAGTACGAAACCGCTGCTAAGAATTACAAAGAAGCACAGAAAAACGAAAACTTTAAAGCTAAGTATGCTGATGTTGGTACGAAGAAGTATGATGATGTTCCGTACTTTGAAGACATGGGCTTTGATACGATTGTAGCTGATGAAGGCCATAACTACCGTAACAGCTATGCGGCAGGCTTTAAGTCCTCTAAGTTAGCTTACCTACCAACCGCGCCTAGTTCTGATGTAGCTGTGGATATGGCGCTTAAATCTGAATACCTACGCCGCAAAAATGGTGGTCGTGGTACTTACCTGCTGACAGCTACGCCAACGGTGAATAGTCCGACTGATATTTATAACATGCTCTCTCTTATTCTTTCACCGGAAGAGTGGATGCAGCTTGGCATTGTTGATGTGGATGATTTCATAGAGCAGTACGGTGAAACCGCCATTGAGCAAATCACAAAGCTATCCGGCGAAGTCGAAGAGCAAGAAGCGCTTGTAGGCTTTAAAAACTTAACCGCTTTGCGTTCCTTGTTCCATCGTTGGGTTAACCTCAAAGACATAAAGGACGTTAACAACACGGTAAAAATTCCTAAGCTTGAAGAGCATCAAGTCGATGTTGATCTGTCTGAAGAGCAGCAAAACATTTACGAAGAATTGCGTGAACGTGCCGATCAGTTAAACGAAGAGGTCATACAGAAAACCATTGAATTGCCTGATGGCGAGGAAATGCTAGTTGATGTGCCAAATGGTGATACGATTTTTGGCATTATTCGAGATATGGACCGTGTGGCTACGGACCTAGATCTTTACAATAAAACCATGACCTTTGTGTTACCTGCTAAAAACCTTGATGCAGTAAAGCAGGCTGTTGAAACTTTACCTGACACGCTAGTCATTAAAGAAACCAAAGCAGGTAAAGATGATGAGTTATCGCAAAAAGAAGCGTTAAAAGTCGAAGTTGCGCACCGCGCTAAAATCACCGAAAACGGCGAGACTATAACGCTGGTGGTGCATGAGGCATACGAAGCGCTAATGATTAAAGCGCTGAGTAAGTTTGATGTCAAAGAAGAAGAGATCACGCACCCGATTAGCCCGAAATACGCGGCGCTAATTGAAAATATCCGCACAGGACTCAAAGAAGGTAAGCAAATTGTCTTTACTGAAGAGAAAACACAACACAATAAGCTAAGGCGTTTACTTAGCCACCAGCTCGATATGAAGCTTTCTGAGATTGGCATTATCAATGCTGATACGGTGGCAGGCAAAAGCAAAGCAGATGATCAAGAGGCAGGTTTAGAGGCCATAGCCAAGGCGTACAATGAAGGTAAAACCAAAATTGTCATTGCCAATAAAAAGGCGGAGGTCGGCATTAACCTACACCATGGTACAGCCGCAACGCACCATCTAACATTGCCATGGACACCAGCTAGCATTAAGCAAAGAAATGGACGCGGTGCGCGTGTTGGCTCTAAATCTGACAAAATGAAAGTCTATTACTACTGTGGTAGTGGCTCTTTTGATGAGTTCCGCTTAAAAGCACTCAAACGAAAAGCCGGATGGATGGATGAGATCTTCAAGTCAGACAAGGAAAAAATGGAAAATGGCGATGCAGTAGCCAGCGCCGAAGAAATGAGCCTGTTACTTGCTGCTAATCCTGAAGAACGCGCAGCGCGTGATGCTAAAGCTAAACGCATTAAAGAAGCGAAGATTAAAACCGAGAAAAAACGCATTGCTACGGTTGATGTGGCGAACTTCATTAAAGCTTCACATGATGCGCAATGGTCTGAAGAATCACTGACAGAGCAGCTTAAAACATTACAGGCTAAACGTGTTGAGCTGAAGCACCAAGACAGTGAACTTGAGCAAAAGCTTAGAAGTATGAACAGCTACTATGCTAGCGCCTCAGACATAGCCAAATATAAATCTGATCGCGCACAGATTGCCAGTGAACTCAAACAGATTGCTACGCAAGTTAAATCATTGTCTCAGGTCCAAGGTAGACTTAAAAAGAGCCTATCTAAGTTTAAGCAGTTAAAGCCACAAGTCGAGCAGGCCATTAAAGACGGTTTGGTGTCCGGCGCAGATGAAACGTTATTAACTGAAGCGCACAAAATGATGTTGCATAATGGCCGTGTTATCAAAGAAGGTGACATTTACGAGCATAAAGAAGTAACAGGCTCTACGCGCAACCCATACATCTACAACCGATTGTTAGAAGTGCAAAGCATAGACTTGAACTTAAAACAGGTTACAACAACGGTTTTATTTAGCGATAAATCGTGGGGCAGTGCTACTGTAGGTGGCTCTTTCACTGTGCCTGTTGATGAGCTTGGTAAACTAACCAGCTATACGAAGTCTGAAGCTGAAATAAAGCAAAAGCTATTAAACAACTTGGATTACTCAGAGATACAGAAAACACTTAATCGTGAGCAATACTACCAATTCCTAAAATCGGATGAATTGAAGTTTAAGGACTCGATTTTAAAGCGCACTGAGAATGGCTTTGTTATAGAAAGTGGACCTAATTATAACCGCAGTGACAGTGATACTTTCATTTATCCTGACAATACAGACAAGACACTTTTAAAAGAAGTGGCGCAATGGTTGTTAAGTGATCGTGAGTCATTAAACCGCTATGGCCTTCGAGATCTACTTACTCACTTGTACGGAGCTGGTTTTGTTTCGACTGTTGAATCATACGGTACACAGGCCACCGAAAAGCAAATTTCTGATTGGGTGCAAAAGCATGTCTCTGAACTGTTAACCAATGAGTCATTTTTAGCTGAGCTAACAGGTACTTCAGAATGGCTGTTAAAGCGTGAGTTTGAGCGCAACTTAGAAGACATAAAAACGCCTGAAGGCGTGGATAATGTCTCTGCATTTAAAAAAGCCATGGCTAAGCGAATTGATACAGAAGTAGCAAAGGCGCTTGCTCGCAATCAATCTGAAGAAGAGCGTAAGAACACGCTAAGAAAGCAAAGAGTCAGTATCTTTTATGCGCAAGACTTGGAAACTGCACTACCTCGATTAGAAGCGCTTGTGTCTGATGCTGTGTGGTCCATGAATGAAGATGACAGATACAAACTCATGAAGCCTGAAACCGCGTTAAGTGCTTACAAAGGATTAGATGAAGATGATTTAATTGCCGCTTTGTATAGTGACATTAAACGACTCGACATTAGATCGACTTATAGCGATATTCAAGCTTCAGTGAAACAAGCCTTTCAATTTGTTCGCTCATACCAAACGGATGAGTTTAAACGCACATTAGAGCGCTTAAAGCGTGAAAATGCGCCTCAACCACCAGCAGAGCAAGAAAAAGCGCAAGAGGCTAAAGACACCATTGAAAGCACTGGTGATGATGGCACAATCAATGGTGTAACCGTTCTAACCAACTACAAAGAGATACATATCAAAGGCTCTAGACGTTTCAAAGGTGTGACGTATGAAACGGGCGAAGTGTGGTGCTTACATGATCCGGCTGGCTTTGATGGTGCGCTGTATGAAAACAGAGAGGAAATGAAAGAGCTAGCTGGCAAAGGTAATTATAAGTATGCTAAAGATGCTAGCGCTGATTATCCTGATAGCTGGTGGTTTATCAGAAAAGAAGCCGTAACTAAGGCGCAACTAATGGAATTATTTGGAGAATAACGATGGCTTTTACACAAGAAAACTTAACACCAACATTAGAAGAGGCGCTATCACAACATGACAGTGCTGAGCAGTTTGTTATTGAGTATTTATCCGGTGTAACAAGAGCACTTGTGCGCAATCCATTGCAGTACCGTAGTTTTGGTGTGCATTGGTGGCAATTAAAATCATTACTTGTGAACGCTGGCATTAGCTTTTTCGGAAAGCAGCTAGAAACTGAAACGCTAACGCAATTTAGATTACCGAGTGATGAACTGGTTTGCTGTGCGGCATTTGCCATGCAGCAACAACGTTTAGCCGCTGGTTGCCTGCTAAGTTCTGAGCACTTAATTGCGACTGAAGAAGCTGAAAGTTTGGATTATATTTTGGTAGACGAAGAAATGGAGCAACTCGCTATTTCTCAAGAAATGCTGAAGCAATCCAAGCAGGCGCAACCTGCCTAAATTGCCAAAAGATAAAATCCTCAACCGTTGAGGATTTTATCTACCTTCTCGATATTTTCATTTTTTTGCATTTCAAACAACTGCTTATAGCACAAACCTAGCGCCTCTAATTTCGCCGCCATTTCTGGTGTTAAGCTTGATTGACCACCACACAGCCTAGTCAACGTACTCGCACTAACCTCTATCTTTTTAGCTGCTTGACTGAGTGACATTTGCTTTTCTATTTCTTGTTTTATGTATTCGTTTAACTGCAAAGCTTAAACCTCATTTTTAACTCTTTTTTATAATATCTGTAATTTGCGTATTGCGCAAACTGCAAAGTTCTATTATATTTAATTTGCGCGTTGCGCAACGCGCAAATTAAACCATTAACTTAAAGGTGATTTATGAAAGCAAATAATCAAGTGCAAGCTACAAAGGTTGTGGCTAGAGATAAAGGCGTAGAGGCTGCATTTAAGGCTGTGAGAGAAAATTTACGCGCAATGGGAGTAAGAGAGAGCGGCAGAAAGGGTGCGGTTTCGGCTAACACCGCAGCTTAGACAATTAAACTAAGTTGAAACTCACCTAGCTAAAGCAAGGTGATTCTTGTCGTCATTGGTAATAGCGATCAACATTAGATTGATTACGTCTTACATCACCTCTTACAAGCGTTTAACGTGTCGGTATTTCCTACCGCCACAAATCTATTAGGCTACTAGTAATCGCAAACCTTCAATGTGAATATTAGTAGCCGCATTTAGATCACGATCATGCTTTTGGCCACATTCACAAGTCCATTCACGGATAGCAAGCGACCATTTACCAGAATACAGAACTCCACAACAAGAACACATTTTAGATGATGGAAACCACTGATCTATTTTAGAGACAGTTCGACCATACCAATCTGATTTGTATTGTAACTGCCGTTCGATCTCACCAAAGTTAGCATCCAAAATATGCTTTGCTAACTTCTTATTTTTAACCATGTTCTTAACTTTTAATGACTCTAAACAAATCACTTGGTTTTCGTTTACAAGTTTAGCTGTCATTTTGTGTGTAAAGTCAGAACGCACGTTAGAAATCTTTTCGTGAATCTTGGCTACCTTTGAGCGTTGTTTTCTGAAATTATTAGATCCCTTAATTTTTCTAGCAAGTTTACGCTGTTCTTTGGCTAGTTTACGCTCATACTTCTTGGTTGTTCTTGGATTGCTAAAAGTTAGCGAATCGGAACAAATAGCAACGTCTTTGATTCCTAAATCAACACCAATGGTTTTTGTTGATTCTGGTAATTTACAAATTTCTTCTTCAACTAGAATTGAAATGTAATATTTTCCCGCTTTGGTTTTTGAAATGTAACAAGACGATGGAGCACCAACAAATGAGCGTGACCATTTTATTTTTAATGGCTGCTTCGTCTTTGCCAGTGTCATGGAATTAGTTTTAGCATCCCATTTAAAAGAGTTCGACATATAGCAAGCTGATTGCTTGTTGCGCTTACTTTTAAATTTAGGGTATCCAAATCCAGACTTGAAAAACGCCTTAAACGCCTTGTCTAAGTGTCTCAATGATTGTTGTAATGGAACGCTAGAAACCTTTTTAAGCCAATCAAAATCTGGATTCTTCTTCAACTGAGTAAGGTTTTTATTCCAATCTGAAAAGTTGGTTTTATTACCCTGTTCATACTGTTCTTTAGAGAAAGCCAACGCATTATTATACACAAAACGGACGCATCCAAACGTATGTTCAAGCATTTCTACCTGCTCGCTGTTTGGGTAAAACCTGTATTTGTAAGCTCTTAATGTCATTTGGCCTATCCTCTTTCCATGTGCTAGTATACAAGCCTTAGAAAGCATTTCAATAATTGGTCTAATTACATTTATGGCACGCAAACATGAACAGCAAGTGCGAAAAGGTAGGCACTGTGTCAGTGCCTTACATGCTCATTTAGTATTCGTTACGAAATACAGACGAAAGGTGTTTAATGACGATATGCTGAAACGACTAGAACAGATATTGAAAGAGGTTTGCCAAGACTTTGAGGTTAACCTAGCGGAGTTCAATGGTGAAACTGATAACGTTCACATTCTCATTGAATACCCTCCAAAGGTTCAACTTAGCAAGCTGATAAACTCGCTCAAAGGTGTAAGCTCTAGGTTAATGAGAAAAGAATATCCAATGATACGCCGTTATCTATGGAATGGTGCTCTTTGGTCGCCTAGTTATTTTGCGGGTTCTTGTGGTGGTGCTCCTTTGGATATGCTCACAAAATACATTGAGCAACAGAATAGACCATCGTAACGTTACCGCTTTGCGGTAATACCTTGTATCCCCTACATGAATATAGGGGTTTTACGGTTTAATTGATAATTAAAAAGGCAGTGGCGGCTACCACTGCCTTTTTAGTTTATACCAATCCTTGATCAATAAGCCAGCCTTCTAATAAATCAGCCTCTTTGTTGCGTCTTGTTCGGTATCTATCACCAAAATCACGTAAATTCTTTAATGCGGCTGTATAGTCTTTAGTAATAATTTGCCGCCAAAAGTTAGGCGTTTTAAGTGCTAAGTCACCATACTGATATGCGACTGAGGCGATCACGGTTGCCACTTGCTCATCTAATAAATCAAAATCTTCAGCGGTTGCTTGGTTGTAAGCGCGTCTTAGCCTGTCTGTTGCTTCGCCATGTGCAAGTAGGTTAATGACTTTTGAGTCATTTTTACTTATTACTAGCGGCGTTTCGTCTAGCGCTTTTGCGGCTTCTTGGCCTTTTAACTGTAGGTAGGGTTCTAGCTTTTGAATTAAATCAGGTGTTAAGCCCATTAAGCAATCAATTGAACGCTGACCAAGGTCAAAGCCACACGCGATAGTAACACCGCTTTTTGAGTTTTCAGGATCAGGCACGTAACCTGCTAATTTGTTGCCTTCTAGCTCTTGAATGAATGATAGGTTGATTGGCATGTTAATTGGTCCTCACTAGATGATATGAGGACCATATTTACGCTAGATTAAAGCGCGGTTAAGCGTCTTGTAGCAGTTTGAGGATTTTCTTTTGCGTTGCTTCATCAATGTGCTTGTCTAACTTCAATGTCACAGCACCACTTTTCGCCACTTTTACCGATGCGCCTTTTTTAAGTGGTTTGTCATCCCACACGCTTTTGCTTGATGTTTTTTCTTGTACTGGCTTATCCGACTTAAACATAGCCAATAGCTTTGTTTCTAACTGCTTTGTTGCCAGTTTTAAATCGTCTTTGCTGGTATCTTCATTTACAGTGATACGTAGACCATCACGGATCGCTTTATCTAACTGACCTCTAAATGCTTGCTCAGCTTCTTTGTATAGCTTTAAGCAATCACGTAAGAACCTGTGACTAATCGCACCAAGCGAAGGAAATAGGCTGTATAGGTCATCCGGTAGCTTTTCAGCAAAGCTCATTGCTTCTGACACGCGGCCTGTGCTCACTTCAAATAACTCAGCTAGCTTTTCTTGGTTTAGCTTTTCTTGGCTGTTGCGCTTCATTTCAAGCATGGAAAAGCCAAGATCTATAATGCTCGGCTCTTCATACGTATCAGCGATAGACGTTAGCGACTTTCTATCTGAGTGAGATACTTGGTCTGCTGGTGCAACAAGAATAACAAATACGCCATTTTCTGTAAGCTGAACACATTTACGTCTACGCATACCGGCTAAGACTTCGATTCGTCCGTCTTGGTGTTCAACACCATACGCATGAACAGAATTTCTGCCTTGCTCTCTAATTTCTGGCAATATGTCCATGACAGAGCCAATTGTAATGTGTTGTTCTGAGCGCTTGTTAGTTGGCGATTTAAAAGTTTTCTCTGCAATTTCAGCGCTTGGTATTTCTACCGTTCTGAATGTTACTTCCTTGCCAGATTTCAAAGTCATTTTTGATTGCTGGCCTTGGATCGCGGCTAAAGCATTAGCTTTAACTTTGCCGCGATTTTTATTTTGGTATGGATTATAGATTGTCATTGTTAACTGCTCACATCAGAAATGTATAACATTAATTCTCTTGCACAGGCATTGAGCTGCAATTGCGCTTTATCAAGTTGCTTGTTTGGTACAACCTTGTCTGATTTCTTAAAATCAAACACAGTGCATTCTTGCTGTACTGCTTTTTCAAACGCGGTACTTCTAGGAATAACGTTATTTAGTAAATCACTGCCAAGAGTCTCTTTCATCTTATCTAAGATGTGTTTGTCTCGGTTGTACTCTTCTTCATAGTTAGTTGCTAGCACCTTCCACCAGCCGATATTTTCACCTTTACTTGGTAGGCTTTCAAAGGTGCTAGGAAGTGCTTTAATGAATTTTTGCGTTGACTCCCAATCCAGTGCATGAGCCATACAAGGGATCAACATGCCTGTTGCTGCTTCAAATGCAGACCACACAAGCGGATTCATAGTTGGTGCTGTGTCGATAAAAATAAAGTCAAAGTCATCTTTCACAACATCAATGATTTTGGTTTTTAGTAGGCTCAAGCTTTCCATGTCTGTATCACCGCCGTTTTGTGCTTTTTCTAGCACTTTTAACCATGCAGCACTATTAAAGCGCTCATCTTCAGGAAAGGCCGGAAGAATAGACAGATTAGGTATATGCGTTTCAACCAATGAGTTGTTTACGATGTCTTTATGAGAAAGTCCGTTCTTTCTCAATGCATTATAGATGCTGTCCGGCTCTTCATCACCCAACATAATATCTACGGCTGTTAAGATGGTTGCATCATTTTCAACGTCAATGTTTGCATGTTTGGCTTGCGAGCCTTGCGGATCTAAATCAATGAGCAATACACGCTTTCTGTTTATTAGCTCTAAAGATACTGCTGTTGCGATAGATACAGAGGTGGTTGTTTTACCAGTGCCACCTTTAAGGTTAGAGATAACTGTAACCACACAGTCGCTAAACTTGTCTCTCCATGCAGGCGTACCGCGCTTTTCCATCAGTGTATGAATATGATAAAGCGTGTATTTATACTGGTTTGAGATTTTTAAAACTTCTGGTAATTCGCCGCTTTCGCGCAACTCATTTACAAAATCTTTAAATGCTACGTGATTCATTCCAAGTAGCTCAGCAACTTCTGAGGCTGGCTTAGAGTGATTTAAAATTAAGTTTGAAATTTCCTCTTTTGACTTGGCTTGCTCAGCCAGCAATTGATAGTTGTTAACTTCATTTTCAATCTTTTGAATTGTTTTAGCTAAAGATTCTGTAATCATGACCAAATCCTAAAAATTATCCTTTAAGTTATTTTTAAGTTCTATAGTGAAATTTTGGCGCAGAACTTAAATTTTCATTTAGTTTATGTTTTTAGTTTTGGTTATGCAATTAAAGATTGAAAATAATTGAAGATTTTTTATCCACAGATTTTGTGAGTAAGCTGTGACCCTTCTATATACATACAAAGAAAGGTGAAACTGTAATTTTTAAAGTTTATACTGTATATAAATACAGTTTTTAAGGGTTTTACCAATGAACTCAAATGGTATTTCTTATTCAGAATGCACTTTAACGCTAGATCAGATAATTGCACCGGACCGACACAGTATCTTCTTTGGTCGTGTATCAGGTGACTCGATGAATGAGCTAGGCATTTTTGATGGTGATCTACTTGTGGTAGACCGTGGAGTCGAACCAAAGGACCAAGACGTTATTGTGGCAAATCTGAATGGCGAGTTTGTCTGTAAGATATTGGATATAGAAAACAGAATGCTTGTATCTGCCAATCCTAGCTATAAACCAGTTTATATTAACGAGTGTGATGTATTTAGCTTTGAAGGTGTTGTAACCAGTTCAGTGAGAGTATTTAGATCTAGGTCCGGTATTCGCTCAAAACTACGCTAAACCAATAATCACCTCCTTGCAATGCCCATATAACTAAATGAACTATTAAACACAATACAAATTACTAAATGTAACTTGCAATTTCACTTGGTTTGCGCTAATGGGGAATCGTGATATAATGGAATTATAAACTAAACGAAATGAGGAATTTTTAGAGAGAAGATAAATAAATTAAGAATATAAAAACTGACTTTTAATAGAGTAAATCACCGAATGAGCACTAGGACTCAATCGGCAACTTGAACAAATATGATGAACATATTCGCAGATTAGACACCTCCGATTATATTCATCAGCTTCAAATTGTCAATGTTTGACCCTGTGCCATTCAGCATATAATTACATTTATAATAGGAGGCCGAATGGCTACAATCCTAGCGTCTTTGTGCGCTTTCATCACACTTATTATTACGCTGCTTGCTAACTTTTTACCGCTGCTTATCGCTATTACTGCAATGCTAACTCCAATTATCGCCTTCTACTTGCTCCGCTTGAGAGTGAAACTTGAGAAACTTAAAATCAAAGATACAAACCTCTCTATTGAAGAGAAAAGGCTATCTATTGAATTAAAAAAGATTGAATTAGCTGAGAAAAGGGATTAATCAGGGTAGAACCTAAATGGCGGCTTCTTGTCGCCTTTATTTACGGTCCAAACGGTGATATTTAATCTGTTTGCTTCAATGGTTTTCTTAATTCGCTTCAGGTAGCGGCTTTTTGTGCGATCATTCACTATTAATACTATGCCTGCTTTTCTGTTGGTCATTGACGCATAATAAAGAGACTGTCCAATGGCTTCAGCCCATTTCTTGCTCCAATCATACTCAATAGCATAAGCGGTGTTCAGGCAATCAATGCGCGCTCTATCCGGTAGCGTGTGCTCAATCTAGCCTCTGCAATGGTATTCAACGTAATCCTGTTCCTTCCATACTTTATCGTCTAGCGTTGGTTTTGTGCCTGCGCCAGTTGTAGCTATGGCTGAAGTGCATAGAAATGCAAGAGGTAATAGAGAGGTGCTGAGCTTCATGTTTAGTCCTTTGCGTTGCTTGGCTGAAAACTATAAAGCTCTGAATTGATGTTGTCTAGGTAAGGCGGAATACTCCGCCTTGTACTTAGGCCGCTTGTTGCTGGTGGTGTTTAATATAGCGTGTCACTATCTCTTTGTTTTCGTCTAAATCCATGCCTTCTTGCTCAGCCTGTAAAATAAGCTCACTAAATGGCACAGGACCAAGATTAAACAATCGACCTGAACGGTAGTCATCTAAAAAGTTATTAGCAAGTTGCGGTAACTGTCCGGCTGGTTTAGTTTGAGTTGATTTTAGCCACTTCTTAAATGGCTCTAGTTTCATAGTGGTGATGTCACCTAAACCATCCCAACCAGCATCATAATTAGAAAGGTATGCTTTTCTGGCTTCGGCTAGGCTATCAAAGCCAAACATAACTTTGTGCTCATCAAAAGAGCCGTCCTTTCCAACTTGGTCAATGATATATACCGAATCAAACTCGGTACTGTCACCAACAAATACATCAATCGGATCACCATCTGCACCATGCGAGCCTTTGAAGTCACCATAATGATGTTTCATGGTGATGGACCACTCTTTACCATCTTTAGATTTTCCGCTGCGAGTTGAGCCTTTTGGATTCTCGATACGAATATCTATACCCGCAATGGTGATGTCACCTTTTTTGTAGTTACCAGCTAGCTTTTGCTTTTCAGTTGGTTCAGGTGTGCCGTTGTCACCTGTAGCGGCTGTATTCGCCGCTTCAGTGATATTGTTACCGTTATCGTCAATTAAGCCTCTAATGCGCTTTCTGATGAATGAAAAGCGCTCCACCAGCTTAATCTTTTTGCTTAAATCGCTAGTGGCACTCAAATCTTTTTTGATTTGAGCACCTTCTTGCAATAGTTTCATCTTTGTATTGAAGTCTAAAGCCATATTAAAGCGCCTCCACCTTTGCAAAGATTTGCATTAACGCATCATCCAATGCAGCTTCATGCTCTGCCATGGTGTCGTTTTGCTCCGCTTCTTCTTTGGCTTCTTTTAGCAACTCCATTACTTTATCAGTGTCACTTTCTGTCTCTAAAGCTTCTTTTAGAGCGTCTAGCTTGCTTGTGCTAGATTTGCCTGAATTAAAGTTATCTTGAATATTATCAAAGTCTAGCTGGCCTTGATTATCGTTAGAGCCTTCAGCCGCTTCATTTGCACTTAGGAACTCAAAAAACTCAGCTTCAGTCTTTGTGATCACGGTAAACACTCCATCTGCATTTGCTAACCAAGTCTCTTTTTTAAAGCCTTGCTCATGCTCGACTTTCCAACCTTCCGATTTTTCAGCAGCTCTAAGCTCGATAAACTCACCTCTAGTTTTTACTCCGTACTTTGAATATTTATACTGCTTAGCAAGAGTATTCTTTGCTTTACCAGCTTTCATAGGTGATAGGCTTAATAGGAATTTTGCTTGTGACTCAGAAACACCATCAATGAGTTCAGCTATTTTTTCATCTTTTTCCTTTTGTGTCATAGCCTCTTGCTCAGCTCTGAACAAATCAGCTTCTTTTTTCCTTTGCTCTGCAATCTCGCTATCACTAATGCCTGTGTATTCTCTTAGCATTTTATCTATACCTGCATTGGTTGTAGGTACTTTATCAAAACCTGCTTTCTTAGCTACATACGCCACTGATGCTCGATTTCTAGCGGCTACATACTCGCTCATTACAAAGTAGTCTTTATTTTCTATTGCATGAGCTATGCGAATTTGGTTTTTATTCAGATAGCCTGAAGGTACACGTTTTATTTTCAGGAAGTCATTTACAAAGTTAGAGAACTCTCTTGCCAGCTTATCTTCACTTGTTGCGTTGCCTATTACTTCTTTAGCTCGCTCTAATCGGTTTAAATACTCTTCTTCTGTAAGGGCTTTCTGAGCCAGTTCAAAAAGGTCTTTAGAGCCAGTTTCAGCCATTAACTTATCAACATCTTCTTTTGCTTTAATAGCTTGATTAGTAGATAGGTTATCTTGGTATGTAACCAATAGATCGTTTAACTCTTCGTTATTGCCATCTGCATTGAGTTTGCCAATTTCACTGATAACAGTGTCAATGAGTATCAACTTGCCGATAGCGTCTTTTTGAGCGCCTGAGAATTGATAGTCTTGGTCTGCTGCTTTTGGTGTAGATTGACCATTCTCAGAAAGCATAACTTTTAACTCGTCTATCACTTCTTCTTGAAGCGCTTTATCTACCGTGTATTTCTGAATAGCATCATAGCTGGCTTTGTCGTTATCACGGTTTTGCACTGCTGGATGCCATTTTAATTCAGTCATTCGTACAAATGACTCTTTAAGCTGGCTTTCTTGCTCCATTACCCAAGAGCGAATAGTATCTTCGCCTTGCGCCTCATAAATCCACTCCGCAACTTCTTCTACTGAGATAGATTTATCATTTACTTTGGCAAGGTCCACCAGCTCAAAGTTGCTAATTTCTTGCTCTGATAGTGGTTCATCATAGGCCACCGCACCATGGCGAACATTATTAGAATCACCAAACTTAGCTTTGGCCTGTGCAGTATCAAGCACAAGTGAAGCTGCTTTCTTTGGTTGCGCACCAATCATTAATGGACGCGCTCTTAAACCGTACCAATGCAAATCCTCAACGGTTGAGGATTTCACAAAATTATCTAATTCAGCGGCAATCTCTATCGGTGTTTTGCTCATGTCATCGCTGATTTCTGAGCCGTTTACCGTGTTGTTATCGGCGTCTTTGATGCTGTAATCAATACCAACAACGTTAGCACCAGCACCGACCTGTTTAAATTTGGTGTCTAAGGTAAAGCCAGCTTTAGCAAGTGTCTTGTATTGCTCACCTTGCCAATCACGCGCTCTTAATTCATTTCTAACAGCTATTATTCTACGCTGGAAAAAGCTATCTAGTGGATCTTGATACCACTCCTGCAATTCTTGGCTCTTCATGATTTGTGCGTACACACTAGGCGTTTGCAACTCTTCATCAGTAAAGTCTTTTGAAATAGCAGGCGTGTTATCAATAACATTAATTAAAAATACTGAAGAGGCCGAATCATCGACTGAGTTAGCGTTGTCTGTTTTGTTATATTGCTGAGCAATGCGCTCTAATTCAGTTTTCACAGTGTTAAAGTCGTTTTCACCGGATAGCTGATTAACTTTAATGCTCACTGCATCTTTATGCGTAGACTTGGTTTTGTTTACGCCAATGCGAGCGCCAGCAAGAGGGCCATTAGCAGATTTAATATCTTTGGTGATTTCTGCTCGAATCGCCTTTACTACATCGCCAAAACTGGCACTTGCATCAAACTTGCTGCCTGTAATGCTTGAATTGACATCAGCATTATCAGCTTTAGGTTTGTAGTTGATAATGTAGTCTTCTAGCGTTTTGTTGATCAGCATGTTTACAGTGAATGTTTTTAGCTCTTTGCCTTCTCTTTTTTCTAAGTAGGCTTTAGCTTTTTCAAAATTAACTGTTTCGACTAAACGGTCAAACTTAGCAAACTGATTTATATTGCCATTTTTAACATGGTGAATATTGATAAGTTCAGGAATAAGCGTTTTATCTAAACCAAACAGCTCTGCGATTTCATCATGTTCAGAGTCATCGTTAGAAACGTTACCTTGCAAAGCGCCGCTTAGCGCCGTTAAATCCGCTTTTTGCTTTTCTTTGTATAGCTCAAGTTCAATGTCTAAACGCTCTTTAGCTAGCTCGCTAGAAACATCAAAGCCATAGAAATAAAAGGCACTATGAAAATAATCACTCATGCTATCGCTTTTATCCCAATGATAAGCATTAATGAGCTTATCTAGGTACTGTAAAAGTGCGGTTGCATCCGGTGAATATTGACCTTGATAGTTCTTATCACGACCACCTGTTAACTCAGGCTGCTTGTCATTCATCATAGCTTGCAAATAGCTATCAGAATAAAGCTGCATGTTATCTGGTATAGCGCGTAAAGTGCCACCGATAGAAATGGTTACTCCATTAGACTTTTTCAGTGTCGCATTTACTTTTTTAGGAATATCGCCGCGCTTCTTAGCGTCTTGTATGTCTTTGCGCATGACCTTAACTAGATCACCACGGCTTTCCTTTGCATCAGACTTAGAGCCGTAAGCAGGCGCATTTTCAAGCTTTACTAGGCTAGGTTTTAGGTTGTTGATGCGATTAGCTACATCTTGAACAAACTCAGTAATAGCAACATCATCAAAGCTATCGCCTTCAGCTTTTACAAATTGCACTGCAAAGTAGTCATTCATTGCAGTAGCGGTTGCTTCATCACGCGCCTCTAGATCATAACCATCTTTTTGCTCAAACTGATAAATAGAGATTTTACCGTATACAGTTTGAATGTTGATTGAGGCGTGAGACATGGTTTTATGTAACTCAGCATCAATACCAGCGGCTTTAACCTTGTCTAATGTGATTTGCATTAGCTTGCTAGTTGGTTGCGCGTCTACTTCTTCTTGGTGGCGTTTTTCTAGCTCTTTTCTGGCTGCAAAATAGGTGTCTTCAGCTTCTTGACCATTCATCGCTAGATGCTGCTTGGCGTGTATCTGAAAGTCTGCCAGTGAATTATTTCGGACCAGCTCTAAAATAGAATCGCTGATGTAGTTTTCAACGGCTGGCTTTGGTGCAATCGGATTAATATAGCCTGCACGTTTTAACTGGTCGTTGCTAAGCTGCTTTTGCTTATCATTGATAGTGACTGTTGCGCCATCTTGTTTAAGCTCATCTACAACAAGACCAACTTCACCATTAACGTTAATGCTGTCACCTTCATTGAGCATGACAGGTGGTTTAACCGAATCTATATCAGAAAGGCTTTCTAGGCACTTAACCAATTGCGCTTTAAATGCTTGTTTATCTGTCATAGTAACTGCATCAGATAGCAGTTCATGCAATAGGGTGTACTTTTGGTTATCTACTTTATCTAGAATGTTGCTAGAGGCTTTTTGTAGTGCTTCGATTTCAGCGTTATCAACCTGATTTGCCAACTCCAAAATAGCAAATTTAATATTGCCTTTGTCATAAGCGGGTAGGGTGAATTGCGCTATGGCTGAGTCGAGCTTTTGGCGCTTTTCTTTTGCTTTTGCTTTGTTGGCAATTTGCGTTTTTAATTGCTTATTACCGTCTTCTAGCTTAACGCGCTGCGCTTTTAATTTTGCTGCAAGTGATTTCTTGTCTTCAATGTTACTGAGTGCCTCTTCGACTTGCTGAGCAATCTCAGTTTTTTTCGTTTCGATTTGGCTGGTGGAGTCCTGAAGTGCTTGTAACTCTTCTTTGTTTTGCTGGCTTTCTGCTTGGCGAGCAACAAACTTAGCGCTGTTACGTTCAAGTAAGTTTGATAGTGCCATAGTCACTTGTGCCAATGAAACTTCACGACCACCAGCAGGCGCAACAACGTGCGTTACATCACGGCTATTTAACAAGAATCTAAATGCGACCAGTGTATCACGCTCGGTAATTTGCTCTGGTTTATTGTCCGGTGAATGAAAAATAATTGAGATAGATTGACCGTCTGAGGTCGGAATTTTAACCGCTAAAATGGCTAAGCCTGATACCTTGCGTGTTTTGCCGATTTCAGGCTCTAGCGCTGCTATGTTTGTGCCATTTAATGCAGAGATAAATTTGCGGTTAAAGGCTTTCATTTTATGCTCTAAACGCGATTTTACTGCTGTTATGGCTTCAAGCATCATTTCATCCGGTGTATCACCATCAGATAACAGGTCATCGTAAATGTCTTGCAGCTCTATGCTCTCAAACATTAAACCGCACTGTTGCTCTTGTGCCAGCGCTTCATCACTTAGAATGTTTGGCTTGCGATAAAGTACATCAATGATTTTGATTGAATTTAAACTACTAAAGTGCTCACTCATATTTTATTCATCCATCGCGTCTAGTTGTGTTAGCAGTTGTTCTTTTTCTGCTTTAGCTGCATTGATAAGGTTTCGCTCTTCAGTCACATTATTTTCAGCTCTGGCGGCTTTTTCTGTGACCTCTTTAAGCTCTGTCTGCATTGCGTTTAAACTGTTATTTGCGGCTGCATGAGCGGCTTTTGCTTCATTCATGCGTTGCGTTGTGGTTTTGCGCACAGCGCGCTTTGTTGATGTGTCTTTGATTGCTCTAGCGGCTTTGCGAGCAAGTGAGGCTTCAAAACGTTTTTGATTGGCTTCAATCTTGTTGGCAAGCTCTTTTGCAAGTTTAGCTACTGAGCTGCGTTCTTTAACCGGAATAACGGTACTATTCAGTTTTACCTTGAATAAATCACCTGTTTCATTGATAGAGAGCGTAACTGACTGACCAGACACAAAATACAAAATCACATTTTTAGTGCGCTGTCGGTCCAATTTCACAACGCGGTTATTGGAAAAAAACTCAGAAAGTTCTTGTCCGTTTCGCTTAAATGCATCTATTAGCTTTTTAAATTCGCGCTCATTAGGATTATCAAACGCGAATTGAATGAATTTAGTCATGTGCGCCTGCCTCACTGGTTACTTGATCTAAAAAGACAGGCGTTGTGATTAACCTTGTTTTGACCGGAAACAACTTATACAACGGGTTAAAATGTCCGGCTACGCTGGTAGCTTCAACTTCGAGCACCCACCTGTGCGAATCACTGGTTTGCGTTAGGGCTTCTTTGATATGTAGATACTCGGAATTAGCGCCTACTTTGCAATGTGTTGTATTTCTACACTTACCGATTATCACGGTTTCAGGATGCGCCTCATCGCGTAGCCTGTACTGAATGCAACCCCAAAATGGCAGTTCAGCCAATTTGTACGTTAGATTAAAGCGCCAGTAACCAGCGGATTTGTCTTTTAAGTGACAGTTCACTAAGTTGATTTTGCCACGACAAATAACAAACCTGTCTACCGTCCACCATAGGACCAGTAACAGACCACAATAGATTAGCCATTCATTTAACATTATATTTTCTCGCTTACTTTATTTGCTAAAGCCTTGCGGCCTAGCTCTATGAAATACGCGCCATTACTGGCGGCAATAAGTGCTATCAAGCAAGTAAGAGGCATTGGAAATCCTTGCCAATCACCGACAAACAGCGCTGCTAAACCAGCTATAACAGCGGTCACTAATTCGCTGATTAATTCCACCAGCCAACCAGCTTTTTTTTGTCTTTGAGTCCTGCGTTGTTGTAGGTATGAGCCTGTGCCAGCTAGCAAAGAGACAGCAACCACAACCAACACAAGGAACAGGTCGATTGTTTGCATACCTCGTCCATCGCGTTTATTGAGTTTGCAAAGTAGCGCTAGATTAAAGCGCGGAGAAGCAAAAAAGGCTCATTAGAGCCTTTTGTTAGGAAGATATGAATTAATTAAAAATTAAATATGTCAGTAGAGCAAGCATGAGGCTTAACCTGAACCAATGCCACCTTCGAGATTTTAAATCCTCAACCGTTGAGGATTTTCTTACTTCGTCCCACTCAACGGAATTATGGCAGTGGTTTTTGTCGAAAAAGAATAGCGCATCAATAAATTTTCTCAGTGCTATCCAATACCACTTTTGCGTCTTAACTGCCATGTAACCAGCGCGACCACTGATAGTATGGTCCTCTGAACCATTAAACAGCAATACATTAAAAAACTGGTCAATGGCAATGAGTAAGCGCATGAAATAATTATATCGCTTCATAGTGACTTACTCCTTACATGCCTGCTTTAGCGTACATATACGCTTCACGCGCTTGCCAAAATTGCTCACGAAAATCTAGCCATTCTTGTTCTGTGGCAATGACAACATGCTTACCATTTTCTAAGAAGAACGGGAAAGGCTTAAATTCAACGCCTTGCTCCATAAGTTCCTTATAGCGCCCGTGAACGGTTTCAATACCGTTCTGGTCTGCTTCACAGATAGAGCAATCAACATCATTAAAGGTAAATGCTGCTAGCTTTTTAAGTTTATGCTCAAAAGGCTTTAAAACGTCTTTGATTGTTTTATCTGCTGGCTTAACTGGCGCTTCAGGTAAAGCTTTTGGATCTGCTTTAATTTCATTGCCTTCTTCGTCATAGCCTGCTAGCGGTAAGTCAGCGTTGTAAGCTTCAGCTTCAGCGAGTTCTTTTAGGTAATCAACGTACTGCTTTGCAAAATCCCACTGAGCAGCTTTAACGTGCTGCTCAGCGTGTTTCTTAATGCTCGAAAATTTCCCTCTTTCGATTAAACCTTCAATCGCTCTGGTTTGAGGTCTGTCAATTAAAATTGGCAAGCCTTGTTTATTTAGTTTTGGTGAATTTTCATCTATCACTATGAAATCGAATATCAAATTTAAGTTTTTAACACTCATATTACAACCATCCTACAGGATTAACGCACACTGCTGCGCCGCAAATTACATAATTTAAATTATCATCTTGCATTGAAGATAAATTGTGTACTGGATGGATTTCACCATCATCACCCCAATCAGAGTTGTTATGCTTTAGCTCTGCAAAAATGTAACCAATATAAGCTTTTTTGTTATCTTCAAAGAAATAAGTTAGTGCTTTTAATCCTGATGAATTTGCGAATGGCACATTAATTAATTCGTGCTTCGGGTTTCTAGTATCAAAGCCTTGAGGGTCTAAACCGTTAAATGGCGAACCGGAATAGAAGAAAATTGATTTTAATGGTATATTTTCGTTGTATCTTACAGCTCCCCCTTCCCCTGTGCCTATAACACCTGAAAGAGAGTACATAAAATTGCGACCAAAATTATCGTTAGCTATACCATTAGTAATATAGACATCACCAATACTTGCCGGACCATTTAAAGCAGGTTTTACATTAAAAGGCTTTGTTACTTTTGCGTCAGTGCTGTAGGTGACGATTGCAATACCGTTTTCAGGTATATTCATGGTTAGTTCATTGCGCGTTAAATCAGCACTGTTGACAGACTCCGACCAAGAGCCACCACTGAAGATACTAAATGGAATTGCGCCTTGCTTAGTGGGTCTTGTTAATTTGTATGCTGATGCTACTCCAGTAGGGCTTTTGTTTATATACCCCCCAAGCCAGCCATCCTTTAAGTCTTCACATAAAACAATCTCAGAGGCAAGACCAGCTACATCTTGGTGTGTTAATTTGCTTGCTACGGAAATGTTTAAATTAAATGTAATAATGCATTGCGTTGTCGCAGGGATTACATCGCTCACTCCGGCAGGTTTTACACTTCTCGCATAGCGTTGGTCGGCTGGGTTTACAATTGTTTGCTCCGCGCTAATCCAAGAGCCATTAATGAGGGCGTGGACGCTAACGCAATCACTTGTACGCATCGGTCTATTTAATGCGCTTTCACCATCTACGCGTACAATTAGATGACCGCCATCTATGCCTGCTATATTCTCATTTAATACAACGGTTTTTCTGAGGTTTTCTAGACCTCTTTGGTTAGAGGATTTGCACTTCAAATCAATTGATTGCAAATCTTCTAATGTTACTTTGTTTGAGCTATATCTCGAATCTAAACATACACCACCTTGGCCTCCTTCGTATACTACATCATAAAAGCGACCATCATCACGACCTGATTCTCCACCTATTTTACCAGCATAACCACCAGATATAGCCTTACCTTCTATTGCTGAAGCGCTAAAATCAAAACACTCAGACTTAGAAGAAACTGGCACAGCTCTCTTTTTCCATTTATTTATAATCCCACCGCTTTTCCAAAAAGCACTTGCTCCTGCGGGATTTTTAGACGGGTGATAACTGCCTGCATTTAGGCGATTTACAGTGCCGCAGACTAAGAAATAACAATGTCCGCCAACACCGAAGGTAGTTCTTTCTGCTCGCCACAAACCATTTTGATATGTAGCTCCTGCATTTACAGAAACACCAGCTTCAGGGCCACTGAAACCATTGCTGTAACCACCAAAACTTTCAGAGCTATCAAATTGGCCTTGAGCTTGAACAATAGCGCCATTACTTGATGTTGCCCCTGCCGAACCAAACGATAGAAAGCGATCAAGGCTTCCACCTTTCGCTGTTGCATCCAACTGCTCCCAATCGCCATTGCCTGCGCCAGCAAAAGAGCGCCCTCTAACGCACCATTGTCTGAATTTACCGGACTCATAATCAAAGTGAATGTTGTTTTTAGGGTCGCTCAAAATTGCTTTGCGCTGCTCTTCTGAGGCTGCAAGTAGGTTAACGCCACGGCCACGGCTTGATTCATCACCTTTAAACCACGCAAAGTAACTGATTGGCCTTACATTGTCATCAGTAGTCCAAACTTCATTAATTCTATCTGCGCGACTTTGGATCATGCCTTTAGCATAAACAAACGGATCGCTTTCGTTTATCTCTCGTAAGAAAACTTCAAAACCCCACATGTCAACACGATCTGTAACCACCTTGTTTGTTTCACTTTCAGCAGCAAATGCCAAGGCTGGTGTTGCGTGTTTTACCGACACACCAGTTGCACAGTCGTTTGTTCGAGTACCATCTTCCGCTGGTGGAAATTTAATAACATTAAAAGCTGTGTCCTCATGGCATATTTGCGTTATGTGACTTACAACGCCAGCGCATACAATGACAGGCTCGTCTGTTTTAGATGTTCCTACATTTAAATATCCAGCACCTAGGCGTAGTACGTTAGCTTCCGTCTCTCTTTGCCATAGACCTTCGCCTATTTTGATAGCTGAATTTAAATGTTTGCCAAAATGAACAAGGCCACTTGCAGTATACTTTTCAAGATTCTGCCGCCTGTTAGCTTCAAACTGCGCCTTGCTCATAGCGTAAGGATGACCAATTGCATTAGCCATTAGCGCTAACGGCTTAACTTTGCGTGTTACACCTGCACTATCAACATAGTTATACTCAGCAGTAGCAGTAAAGAAGCTATTCACCGCGTCTTGCTGCGCTTTGGTTGCTGCATCCATCTTTTTAAGTGATGGAAAGGTCACACTGCCTGAAGGAGTGTTAAAGGTGATGTCAGCATTCAGCGTTGCAAAATCCTGTAGTTTTTTACGCAACTCTTGCGCTTCAGCTTGAGAGCTTTGCATTAATGAAACAGCAGCAGTTAACTGCTCTTTCGGGATTCTTAATTGCTCGGAAATGAGCGATAAAACTTCTGTGTCAGTCATAGTTTATCCTATGTTAAGTATTAGCAGGTTGAACAGCTATGATTAGAGTCTGTTGGTTGTTGTTTGATGTGGAATTAGCTTCTAGTGCTACTCGGTATTTGTGCTGTGAATTAGCAGCCACATTGTCATCCAAATTCATAGAGCCGCTTAACTTGTAATCGGCTTCTGTGATAGTGCCGCCATCCCATGTAGGAGTGACTTCTGTTGTAAGTGAGACTCTGTGAAATTCGGCTTCTGGCTGGTCGTTAATTTGGCGATAGACAACAACACTCATTAGCTCGTTACTGTAAGGCTCTGCTGTTTTTTTCCAGCTAGCATTGAGCGATACAAAGACTTCAATATCTTTTGTGGCTGAGAAATACACGCTTGATTGCACTGTTGCAGCAAGACCGACAACGTTAGATGTGCTTTGGCTTACTTTCTTAATGCTGCCGTAGTCTACTTCTCGCAAGAATGTGATGTACTCAGTGTTCACATAACGCAAAGCTTCATCTGGCATTAGCGCATTAAAATCAATTGAACCATCTTGCTTTGTTTTCTTTGGTCCGACATATTCAAAGAGTTGCGGTTGAGCGCCTAAATTACCGAAGGCTGTTTTGGATTTAACCTCAATCAAACTACCGATTTCATTAACTGTCACATCGCCAGCCAATGCGTTTACAGACTCGTTCAAATCTCTAACTGAATTTTCTAGCGCATTGATACTTTCGCCAGTGCTATTACTGAGCTGCGTTACGGCCTCATTAGTTTGATTTATGCTTTGGTTTAATTCGTTTACGCTGGCGGCTGTGCTTTCGCTAAGTTGTGAAATAAGGTCGTTGATTTGCTTATCTTCATTGAAAAGCTTTAGCAGTTCCTTCGTAACCAGATTAAAATTGCTATTTACCGCACTGTTAATACGATGCGTGAAGCCAAGCAATATGTCACTGGTGCTTTGTTGGTTGTTCGATGCAAGCTCAAGCGATTCAATAGCGCTTTGCACTTCTTCAATAAGTTGGTTGAGTGTTTCGCTTGCTTGCTCTGACTCTACTTTGTGCTGATTGGCCTTTTCAAAAGCCTGCTTTTCTACTTGAGCAATTTGCGCAATGGCGCTTAGTTGGTCCAAACAATGCGTAAAGCTTTGCTTAGTCTCATTCAGCGCTAATGCACTGATTGCATCAGCGTTGTTTTTGATACCGAGATCAGCACTGGCCTTGTTTGCATCAATGTCAATTCTGAGCGCATCTTCTAGCGCATAAATAGCAGTGTTGATATTGCCGTTTAGTTCATTTTTTAAAGCTGTATCAGCAGCCACCAGCTCAGCGCGTAGCGTATTAATAGCTTGAATACGCGCATTGTCTAATGTGGTTTTTAACGCGGTATCTGCACTTGCAAACTCACCTCTGAGCGTTGATAAAGCGCTATTTTTAGCTGCATTAATTTCAGATTGTAGTGATGTTGTTTGTTCGCCATCTGCGTTAATGAATGCGTTGGTAAGACTTTCTTCAAGTGCGTAAATAGCGCCGTTAATCGCTGAAGTATAAGCATTTGTTACTGCTGTATCAGCCGCTTTGAATTCATTTCTCAGCAGCGTTTTTAAGGCATTATCTGCATTCTGATAAGCGGTTGTTAGGTTTTGATTTAAAGCGCCATCTGCGGCGATATAGTTATCAGTCAACGCCTCTTCAAGTGAAAGAATGGCGATGTTAATGGCGCTTTCTAACTGGTTCTTTAAGCTGGTATCAGCGTTTTGGTAAGCTGTTGTTAGCTGAGTTCGCAAGCTTGAGATAGTTGAATTAATCGTTTGACTTTGCTGTGTGTCAGCATTGGTTAAACTTTCATTCAGCGCATTTATCTCGTTGGTGATCAGCTCTTCTAGCTTTTGCTGTAGCTGTGTATCAGCATTTTGAAATGTGTTAGTTAACTGATTTTTTAACTCTGTATCAGCCTGCTTGTATGCATCTGAAGTGGCTTTAATTTGCTGGTCTAGCAACTCTCCAAGCGCTTTTAGCTGGCGTGACACATGATATTGCAGTAGCTTTATATCACCTGCATTTTTATGAATGCCACCTTTGTTTTTAAGTGACAGACTGAGCGTAATATCAAGTGCATTTTTCAGAGACTCAATATCTAAGTGATTTGTTTCAGCGGCCTCAGTGATTGCTTGCAATTGATTGGATAGCGCTAAGTATTGCTCGCTGGTTTCTTTTCTGTGCTCAAAATCAGCAGTAAACGCGGTTTTTTCTTGCTTCGCTTGCTGCTCAATCGCCTTCATTTGCGTGAGTGCTTGAGACATCAAATCTTGCGTAATGCTAATTTGATTTGCTTCAATGCTGTCTAAGCGCTTGTTAATGACTTCAATGCTGATCTCTTTGACATCTTTTGTGTCGATCATGCCATTAGTCACCGCGCCTGCACCCGAAGGCACAGTCACAGTGCCAAGATAAAGACCGTATGAGTCACTTAAACTCGTTGTTAATTGAATTTCAGCCGATTCAATATGGCTACCAGTATTCACCTGCTTGGTGATTGTGCCATAGCTAAAATTGGCTTTTAGGTAAACGTGCCGAGTACCAGCAGGCACAGATAAAACAAGATCTTTTTGTCCGGTGATTTTTATTAGCTCATCACCGCTTGTATGGACCAATGCAAAGCCACCAGCAGACTTAACCTTAATGCTTAAACCGCTATTAGGCTCAATCTTAAAGCCTTTTACTACACAGCTAGGAAATAGACCTTTTAAAAGACTGTTAATCGCTACATCAGGTCTAGGCTCATAGTGCTGGACATGTGCCAGCAATGGCATGTTTGCAAGTTCTTGCGCTGTTGGTGGTGTAATAGATACGTTACTCATACCTTACCCCAAAACCACAACTTGCAGCTCAAAGGTTGCATCGACAATGAGCGGTCTTTCTTTGCTTACCCAAGCGGTTTGACCGATGAGTACATAAGCGGCCTCGTTGTCGTTATCTCTGATCACAACAATGTTGTATTCATGCGATTCATTTTCTGCAAAGTCGCTTGTTTCAATCTTAAAAACTTGCTTGCCGTTCACAAAATCCATGACAACGCCAAGCGTTTTAAACTGGTTTGGAACACTGGTAAACGGAACGGTTGGCACTTGAGATTTATCCGGCAAGTTATTTTTAAGCCAGCCATGACCGATCACCGCATCTTTAATACGGCACTCTGGCACTTTGCCTAATGCATACTTTTGTAACTTCTCATGAAAGTTTTGCGTTTGAATTGCTTGAAATATTGCCATGATTCCTCCGGTTATTGAGGCATCATGGCGCGAGATTAAAGCTCGGTTAAGGAATTGATTAGGGGATTTTTGAAAAAGTTTTCGGAAGAATCGAAGGAGCGCACAATCACATACATAATTGATTGCGTTGCTTTGAATGTTAAGCCGTAATCACTCGGTATAGATGAGGTTTCAAATACACGCGCTTTTACGCTTGATGGCGTATTACCTTCGCAAATTAGCATTTCGTAATTACCTAACCTGAGTTTGGTAGTTCTAATGCAATATCGTTTACCAATCTGAAGCTGGTACGCACGATAAATATAGCCAGCACCGCTAATAGAGTGAGAGCCGCCGTGATCTGCTACATTTGCACTCACGCCGCGCCAATCGCTATACACACCAATACTGTAACCAATGGATTTATCAGGATGGTTTTGACGGTATTCATCGAAATAGTAATGAGCGCTCAAAGGCCAATGTCCTAGCGGTAACTCACCAAATAACGGCTTTTCTCTGTCATTGTAGGTAACACGCTCGCTTGTATGTTGATCTGTGCTGTGTCGGTCCGATTCAATATCAAAGGTACTTACCAAGGTTTCATTGTGCGTACTTGATACGGTTTGGTTGCTACGATTGCTGAAGTGGTCATGAATTGGCGCGAGTACCTGAGAGAAGATATGCAGCTCAAACTTAATAACAATCTCAGCTTTGGTATAGAAGCCATCAAAAACTATATCAATCGGTATCAGCGGCACTATTCGCTCTTCAATAGTCGAGTAAATATGTTGAAGCTCATCCTCTGGTGGCATGTATTTTCTGAGCTTTAAGATCATGCGACTACGGTTTGTTAAGAACCAGTTTGCTTTATCCGCTTCGCTAAGCTGCTGATACTCGTATTTAGGAATAAGCCGTGTACCGTATGGATAGTTCACTAAATCCATGTTGGCGTACATGTCTGACCATTCCATATCCATGTCAGAGAAGTTGCGCTTAACCATGTCGCGCACAGGCCATTGTGTGCTCTTTAGGTTGATGTAATCAAGTCGCTGTGACAGCGCAATACCTTTTTGGTCGTCCGGTACATCTAAGACCGTAAAGAAAGCGCCTAGCTCTTTTTGCATAGCTGCGACATCTTCAGGCTGCATTGTCATGATAGAGCGCTTAGCGATTAGCTTTTGCACTATACCACCTAAATGATCCTCAAATGCACCTTCTATGGACTCTGCTAAATGCGCAAAACGCTCTGAGTCTTGCTTCTTTTGAGAGAGTAAGCTTTTTGACCAGCCCATGCATCAATCCTCATAACCAATATTAAACACGCTATTACTTGTGTCTAAGTAGCGGTATTCGGCTAACTTTCTAACACTGTTTGTGCCGTTCACAACCAGTTTAAAATCAGTAAATAGGCCAAGGTTATCAATTAAGGTCCATAGGTCTTTTTCTTTGATTTCATCGCCGCCATCCTCTGATGAAGTCGCGTTGGCATTACCAAGCCCATAGCGCTGGCCCAGCTCAGTTTTTACTATCGAAATAGCCTCGTTTATCTCTTGAGTGCGTGGCATTGAGCCTGTCAGTGTGACTGTGATCGCGTTAATCGTTGGTGTGATAAAGCGGTGTTCACGGTTCATGTTTGGCAACGCATCCACCAGCTCTAGAATTTTTGGTGCGAGTCTATCCGGTGGCAGGGAAGTGCTATAAGCAGAAATAAACACGGTACGCATATTCTGTAAGTTCGGTGCGCCATCCTCTTTCTCTTGCTCTTTTTCACCCCAAACGCGCAAAAAAGCAAAATTACCGATATTGCTCGTCAGTACATGCGTGTAGTCATCCTTCCATACTACTTCGTCATTGTACTGAGTCACATATAACGCACCGCTGCGGATCTCTTCAATATCCGCCGCCTCTGTACCACCTATAATTGTGTCTGTGGTGATGATCTCGCACTGGCTATTAAGTTGGTCATCAATGAATTTAAGCTTTTTACCTGTTAACAGCGTTGTATCACCTTCAGTCAACCAAACTTCTAACTTAATCTCATCATTAAGCTGCGGCATATAGCCATCTTGACCATTGCCAAACCTAATACCAAATTCATGATTCGAATTGTAAAACTCGGTGTAGTCGCGTGATGTTGGCGTACTTTCTCGGAATTTAAAGGTTTTGCGCCATGGTACATAGCCGCCTGAGTCTTGCGACTTGGTGAACACATCAACGCGGTGCAATCTTTTAGCTATGGCTGGTGGTAGCTTTACCTCGAAATACGGCTTTCTTCTATCGACATAATAGGTAAATACTCTCAATTCTAGCTGTGCAATATTTACTGTGGCTGTCGCGCCCTTATTGAGCGGTCTAGCTTCTAAGGTGACATAAGGTACACCAAGGTCAGAAATCAAAGCTGAACCTACGGGAATACTGGCAAATAAATCTGATTTGTTGGTGATCATAGTCGGACCAGATGAAGGCGAGCGTCTACGACCTACATAACCTCTGTCTTCAGCCATTGCTAGAATCGTTGCAGGATTGGTTGCTGTACTTAAACTACTTTCTTGTAATGCTCGCTCACAGCGCTGAGCGTACCTTTCACCAACTGTTTCCACCAGCAGGACCAAACCAGAAACAAACTGAGAATTGATGATCTTCTGCCACCATGTATTTTGAATTAATCGCGCTCTTAAATTCTCTGAAATCATAGTTTTTTCTCTACTTCGCCCCATGGCGTTGAAATCTGCAAATAGTAATTATCAATATCGACTAACGTTGTTCTGATGTTGCTTATGCGCAAATGTGGCAGGTCCAACATGGCCTTTCTGATAACGGCATTTTCAAGCAAAATCATGATGTCTTCGTTTTCAAGATCTTCATGCTTAAACTTCTTCAGCGGATTACCCCACGCCGGATTGCCGTAAATCTCGCCCTCCGGTGTGTTTAACCATTCGGACAGTTGATTTAAAGCCTCGTCAGAGTTCTCATGAATGATTGGTCCTTGCTCGTTATCTGCCAGCAACCAATCAACGCCGTTAAATTCAGTCATTTGCAAAACGCTCTATATTCGCATCACTAAAGCTCGTATTTATTCCGCTAGATTGAGCCACGGACAAGTTGTTATTGATGTTTGTTGTATTGTTTGTGCTGCTCGTTTTCTCGCTGCTCTTTGACAGTGTTTTATCAAGCTTGGTTAAGACTTTTTTAAGCTGCTCGTCTTGTGGTGTTGAGACTGTGATCACTTCCGGTTTGGCGCTGGTGGCTTTGGTTGCTGTTTCTTTTTGAATATCAGAAATGCTTTTCGTATCAAATTCTTTTGCGCTGGTGGTGGCAAACTCTGTTTGTATATCTGAAAAGCTTGTTTCAGCTAAAGCGCTCTTGCTTGATGTGGAGTCATTATTAATCACTGAGTTTGAATCAGTGCGTGTTGAGGCTGTATGCTCACTGAGTTTTGATGTTTGTTCTGATGCATTTTTGCTATCAAGCTTTTGTGTATTGCTTGCGCTATTCACTTTATCGCTCGATGTCACTGTTTTAGTATCAGATTGCGCATTACTAACTTCGCTGTCGCTGCTCACTAACGATTTTAAACCGCTCATAAATGGCAATTCAGACAGTAGGCCAATTGCGTTATTACCAGCGCTTGAGAAGTCACCAGTAAACAATGAGCTGATCATGCCTGTGCTATGTGATGACACGTTACTTACTTTGTCATACACCGATTTTGCAATATCCGTAGAATCAAAGGTTAGAGACTCTTTTGCGCCTTCAAAGCCTATCATTTCAAGACCCGAGCCAAGTAAACCAGCCGCACCGGACGTTAAACCGCCTAAATCTAATACGCTACCTAGTGCCATCGCGCTTTTATGGCCTAGTGTCGGCTCATCCATTTTCGTTAAGCCAAACGCCTCACGCTGCTTGCCTTCATCTGTAAAACCTGAATACGCATCATAAGCGGTAGTAGCCGCCGCTAAGATAGGAATAGCCTTAGAAGCCATTGCACCCATGCGCAAGATACCAGTACCTACACTTGCACCACTGGCAAGCGTTGATGCACCCATAGCACCAGCACCACCTAAACCAAAAAAGCGGCCCATACCCTTGCTCGCACCAGCTAAACGCCTTGTGCTAGGCGCTCTGGTGCGCCCTCGTCTTGTTGGTCTATCTCTATCCGGTCCATCTTGACCATCAAGTAAAGAGAGTGGATCACTGACTACTTCAGCAATAGAGGCGAGCTTGCCTTTAAAGCCTTTTCTTGGTCTGCGCCTGTTACGTCTATTGCGCTCGCTTCGGTCCATACCGCCATCACGGTCCAATAATGAATCAAGCAAACCGCCACCAGCCGAACCACCAACATTAATGCTGATGTTTTCAACTGCATCCTCAACCTTTTTAAGCTGAACAATTTCATTTTGGCTGCTAAGGCTCTGCGCGTCTTTGAGTTCGCTGGTGCTCATTTCCTGAGATTCAATGATTTCAGCATTAGATACGCGCTCATTAGCAGTGCGGTTAATGCTTGTCTCATTAATGCCTGCTTTCATCATAGAGGCATTGAATGCAGAGGAATTAGCCGTTGCTGTATGTTTACTGACATAGCTATCAATGGCCTGTAAAAAGCTTTCACCGACTTGCTGTGTGCGACTTGCTTTATCGCTTGATACACTGCTTTGCTTTGTCTCGGTGCTAGATGCGCTCGATTCGATGGCTTTTATGTCAATCTGTGCATTCTGGCTGGTTGCGCTGCTCTGGCTTGCGTTTTCCAAAGTGGATGATTGATTAACACTTGTTTGCTTGTCAGTGCGAGCAAGTGACTCACTCACATCTGATTGCGCACTGCTCTTACTGTCATGCTGAGCCATGGAAACGGACACACTGGCAGACTCGTTATCGCGCTTATCTCGTTCTACGCTGTGTTGCTGTGTGCTGACTTTGTTTTGTGCCTGAGTCTGATCATGTTGTTCAATCTGGCTGATGTCACTTTCTTGATTGAGTACCTTGCTTTTAATGTGACTTTCACTATTGCTATTCTGAGTGTTACTAATCGCCTCTTGTGAAGTGCCAGTGTACGAAGTAGATGCATTATCAGTGCGCGTTGAAACTGTATTTTCAACGTTGTTTGTTTCGTTTTTTGCCTGAGTTTGGTTAACAGCGCTGTTTGATACGGCGCTTTGCTCATGTGTATCTTGGCGCTTATTAATACTGTGCTTTTCTTCACTAGAGCGCTTTACTTTTTCAAGTGTGTTACGTGTATGTTTGGCAATAAACGCCTGTGTTTTTTTAACCTTGTTAGCACTGTCAGAGAGTTTTTTACTGACATAGCTTTTAGCGTCTTTTTTGTTATGAATGCCACGCGATACCATGGCATGTTGTATCTCTTGCTTTAATTCATAAAGCTCTTCAATTGCACCATGCGCCGGACCTAAGAAAGCACGACTAGCAAGGTTTATAATCGGTGCTGAAGCAAGCAGCATATTGCCATAAGTAGGCGAGTTGGTTTTGCCTGAGCGGTGATAGCTTTTCGCCTCTTGCTTTGATGCAAAAGAGCCGTCTTTTCTGCGTACTCTACCGCGCCTATCTTTGTATAAACCGTTATCGCTTTGCTTTTTCTTAGCTTTGGCTTTTGTCTTTTCGGCTGTAGCTGATGAAGTAGGGCGCTTAGTGGCTTTTTCAATGTTGTTTAAGCTGCTTTGCTGGCTGCTTAACTGCTGTTGTATTACTTCAGCGCTCGATACCTGCTCTGCATTTTCTACAGCGGCAAAAGTATCACTGTTTTGCTGGCTAATTGACGCGCTAGTATGCGTTTCTGATTGCTTGCTTTGTACGTGTTGCGATTGCTCTGACGTGGCCTTATCGCTTCTTTGAGCTTCGCTATACGCATTACTATCATTGCTGGTGGTTTCGCTTTGCTTTTCATGCTCTACCGCTTCAGTGCTACTTTCAGCCTCTTTAAATACTGTGTTAGAAGCGGTGTTTTGTGCAGCTTCTGAATTATCACGTTCACTTGTGCTTATTGCGCTTTGTTTTTCAGTGCGCAAAGCGTCTGATTTATGCGATTGAATAGATTCTCGCGCCTGTGTACTGGTGCTCTGTGCGTTTTCGCTAGAGGTCGCGCTGGCTGTCTCGCTCGTATTGTTGGTTACTTGATGAAATTCAGACTTTGAAACATTGTTAGTGTCACTTTCAGCCTGTGCATGTGTATTGTTTGTTTCTCTCAGTTGCTCGCGCTTTTCTGATGACAGAGAAACAGACTCACCACCAGCGGTAGTGTGAGTAAAGGTATTATTGCGGCTTTCAGTGTGCAAAGCCGTGTTATTAATGGCTTCGAGTCGCGCAATTATTGCCTTTTCAGCGCTAATTAGTTGGTAAAATTCTGCTTTGTTGCTGTCTGATATAGCGTTGTTTTCGCGCTGGTAGGTGCTGTTTAATGCGCCTTTATAAGCAATATAGACATCTTTTTGCGTATTTAGGTGTATATCAGAGTTATGCTGTTTAACATTTTTGTTAGGATGATTGTCTTGGTAAAAACGTGATCTATTAAACGTACTACTGTTTTGAGTGTTATTTTCAGTCTCTTTTGTGCCGTCTGCGCTCTCAACTTGGCTAAAGTTGGTTTCTGCGCTGTGCGTTGATTGCGCCTGAGAAACATCACTTACATGCTCATTGTCAGAGTGCGCGTTATCACGCTGATAGTGCGCTGTTTGCTGGTTCTCTTTACTGCGATAACCAAATTCCTCAACCGTTGAGGATTTATCTAAATGGTTATTTTCAAGCTGCTCACTATCGCTTTGCTTGTCTCTGTTTAGAATAGAGCTAAATACACTTTGACCACTGATAGAGCTGGTCGCATTTTGAATATCGTTTACTTGATGAAGTGTCAGTGAGTTGCTTTGCTCTGTGCGCTTATTGGTAATGCTTTCAGACTGAGATAAGCCTTTTTCACTTTTCACCGCTTTGTAGATAGCAAGGCGCTCTTTAAGTGCTACATCATTGCTTGATGTGCTGGTGGTGTTACTTTCACGGTAAACAATGCGATCTGCTATGGCCTGAACTAAATCACTGCGTTCAAATTGTTCTAGTTGAGTAAAACGGTTATCTACTTGCAGGCCATTTAAAGCGGTAAAGAGTCTATTTAAGGCCGCTTCATTGATGTTAGATAGATTCTCAATAGCACTGAGCAAATCAGCAAAGCTCAACACTTCAGTATCACTGATTGAGTCAATTACAGCCGTTTCAGCGTTAACCGCCTGCGCTTCTACTAAAATGATGTCGCTTTCAAATTCTTCGCTCATGACTTACCTGACAAGTTTTTGTGTTTTTCCACCAGCTCATCATTGATCATCTTTGCCATTTGTAGGTCCATATTCAGGACGCTATCGTATGGCTGTGTATGGTGAACTGTTAAGTTTAAGATTAATCGCTGTAAAGAGCCGTGTTTAAATCGGTGGCATGTAGTCGTACACCCGAAAGTCAATCAGCAAACGAGTGCTTAAATCCTCCTTTTCTTCACACTGAAGCGGTGTTGAGACAAGTAGTGCGCGACCATCACGGACCTCAGTTAATAAACCGTGTCTTATCTGCTCTTTATAGCCATTAATAGCGATTGTCAGCTTGGCATATTCCTGCGTTTCCATAGCCTGAATTAATGCATAGATCTCTTCTGTGCTTTTATCTTCCATGGTGATATGTCTTGCCATGGTTTGCAGGTGAAGCGTGGCTTTTGCTTTGGCAATATCAACATCAGTTGCTTGCGGTGAATGCTTTGCGTCTAGATAGTCCATTCTAAACTCTGCCAGCGCTTCCATGTCTGCACCCAGCAGTGGCTTAAATGAAACGTTGAGCTTAGCACCATCAAACAAAAATTTTTCAGCATATTCCGGTAATGCATCTAACAACCTAGCGCCTTGCTCAAGTTCCATCAGCTCATAATCAACAATATGCACATTACCGCAATGCTTGCACTGGTAGTTTAGTGAAATATCAGAATCTTTATTGATGTGGATGAATATCCACCATAACGCAAGCTTGCGATCTTCATTGGTCCACTGTTTTGTGTCAGTTGGTGCGTTTGTTTCGACAATCAACGCATTCAAGTAACCTGTTAACACTGATTCTTCTAAGTCTTCGGGCGCACCCGCCACATTAAGCACATCAGCAACGACAGGTTTTCTAAAAATGGTTCTAAGTTTGTTTGAGCTTGCATGATTAAACGGTGCAATCTTCAGCATTGCTTAACTCCGGTATTTTTTAAACGCTACATCAAAATAGGTAAACTCGTTGCCTTTCTCATAACCTAGTTGCTTTGCGCCCATTTCTTCAGCGCTGCAATACCATTTATGCGCCTCGACATATTCACCGGACGCATTAGGTTTATAAAGGATGACATGAAACAGATATTCAAACGGCATGTTGATCGTGCCATCGTGATTTATCACTGTGTCCTTCATTGCCATTAAAAAGTTTTCTAGGTCTTGGTTCTTGTTATCTCTGGCTGTGAACTTTACTGAGCCTGCGCTTTTTGATGTAGGTGAGTTGATATTGGCTGTACCAATGCGTTTTGACTCATAATCAATTGAGTAGCCGCCTTCCTCAGCATCTTTCGCAAACAGATTGAGGTTTGGTACAGGTCCGGTATAAAGGTTTTCAGGTGGTATCTGAATTTCTAACTTAAATTCAAATGCCAGCTCAAAATCTTCACTTTTGAGCTGATCATAAGCTTGTCTTAACAGCCTTCTACTCATTAATGAATACTCAGCGGTTGTGCAAACGCGCCTTCTGCGGTCATTTGCTCTTCGATTTGCTGTAAACGCATGTCTTTAGATTCAGCACTGGTGACTTCGCCAAGCTCTGCGTCCATCATGCCTTGCATTTGCGCTATTCGTTTATCATTCTCTCGCTCTAGCTGTGTGAAGAGATGTCTTTGAATTAAAGAAATACTGGTTTGCGGTAGGTGGTCGCTTTCTTTGTTTAACGCGCACAGGTCCACAAAGTAATACAAGGTAACAGGTAATTGTGCATCACTCTCGATTGCTATTTTGCCATCTTCAAGCTCAGCTTCAGGAAATACCGCGTCACCTTCAGCGTCACTGGCTGAAGCAATGCAAGCAAATGCTGGTGGCGTGTCAATGACATACGCATTCACCATGATTTTTTTTCTTACGCCTGCTTTTGTTTGGTAGGCTCTCATAGCAGCTTCGAGCATAGGCGCTTGCTGGTCTGGTGTGACCAGCAAGGCTTCAAACATGGCTACTGTACTGCTTAATAGCTCATTTGGTGTCATTAGTAATCAACACCTTCAAAGTCTACCCAGCCATACTTACATGTCACATTAGGCTTCACTAGCTCAGTTACATTTTCAGTGGCAAAGTCCACTGCATCTAGGCGTAACTTAACATCGTGCAAGGTATAGCCTGTATGTGGAATAAGGCCAGACGATTCAGCCATGGCGATAAACTGAATTTTTGGCTGCTCTTTGTTAAGAATAATTTCTTTGATTGCTTTAAGCGTTGAGCCGCGTAGTGTTTCCACAAATTGAATTGTAATTTCACCTGAGTTCTCAAACGCACCAGCTTGGTTGATCAACATGCCACCTTGACCGTGGTCCTCGACATCTTGATAACCGACCTGTGGATGCTGCGTTGAGCGTACTGTTAGGTTTAGTTCAGGATGGCCTTCAACACGAAGATCAAACATTGCACCTAGTAGTTTTTCGCCTATCGCTTTTTGCGCTTCGTAGTGACCGCGTAAAAGTTTACGATTGGCTCTAGAATCTACATAACTTGCCATAACTTATTACCTTATATAAATATTTGGAATTTCAGATTGATTCAGCATTTGCTTAGCTTGTAGCGTTAGCTGAAGTGTTAACTCTGTTCTGTGACCTTCGACAGACTTAGGCGAATCAAGCGGTACTTCAATATTCTGAATTTGCATGTTAGGTAGTTTGACTCTGCGACCTATATCAACAATCACGGTTTCAGGTATACGACCTAAAGGCAGTGCTTCGTTGAGTTCAGGCGCTTGCATCATTTGCAGGTATTTAATCGCGTCTTCTACTTCAGTGACAGGATCACGAAATGCTTTTAAATAAACAGGCATAGTGAATTGCGGTGGTTCAATACCATCCCAATTCATAATACTGTTCCACTCTGCTTTGGCAGTACTGCCAGTGGTGGCCTGTGCAATATCAGAAAGTTTTGAGGTGTAACTTGCATCGCCTACGTTGTCTTGCAGAAATGGCGGTGTCCAATGAGATTCTATGCTCATGCTTGCGCCTTCACCGATGTAGCCGCATACCATGACCTGACCAATGCCTTGCAGTTCTTTTTCAAAATACACTTTAAGGTACTGGCTAAATCCATCTTCTCGCGTCATTCCTGCCAAGATCATTATTTAAGTCCTGATTTTGAACGTAGACGCATAGACTTGCGGCGATTGCGTTTAGCTGCGCCTGTATGTGCCTTGCGGCGAGCCTTTTTCAGAGCTGAGCGCTGAGCCGAAGATAGGCGGCGTTTGCGAAGTGGTTTTTTAATCCACTTTACTTTGCCATCGCGCACAACTTTACGTGAAGACTCAAGCATCATGTTTTCACGTACTGAAAACTTAGTGATGTATTCGTCTACGCTTTCTAAGTCATCCACTTTATCGGCTGCGGCAAGTGACACGGTTTCTGCTGCGTCATCATCGCCATTAAAGGCTTTTTCGACTGTTTCAGCGTCAACACCAATGTATTCAGCCGCTTGTGCCATGGTATTAAGTGCATCTTCGTAATCGTCTTGCTCTTCTTCTGAGACTTCGCCGTCTTCGTCCACATCAGCAATGCCAATAGCTAAACCGTCCAGCTCTTCAGCACTCATTAAACCTTCAGTACCAAAGGTTAGGACCGCCGCCATCGCATTAGAGCGAAGCGTTACCAGTGATGCATCGCCTGCGCTTTCAAACATGGCTGAGTCTTCGACTGACTCAAACATGGCAGTTTCAGTAATAGGCTCATCTGGCTTGGCTTCTGGTGCGTTATCTGTGATTGTCACAGATAACGCACTAGCAGCGTTGAGCTTTCGAGCATGTTGTTGATACATATCGTTCATTCAACGCTCCTACTTTTAAGCCACAACGACAGGTTGACCGCTGATACGGCGAGCCGAACCAGTAGGACAGGCAGACCAAACAGCGGTCCAGTGGTCAAACTCGTCTTGTTGCACTGAGAAAGTAAATGGATCAGTACCATCTTGATCAGGATTGCGAGGTGGCACTAGCGCACCGGATGCAGTGAACTTGTTACCTAAGTCGCGTAGTAGGTTTTCTAAACCACGGCGCGTAACACCATCAGTCGAGTGTTTTAATGCGTTTGCACCGACATAGTAAGCGCGTGTGATTGCATTAAAGATAGAGTTAACATGCTGGTATTTCATGTAATTGTTTGCGCTGGTGGCTGTCAGTGCATCATCAATGAATAGCTTACCTTTGTTCATGCCAACTTTGTTGATACGTGCATTTACCATGGCTTCAAAATCTGGCTCACCTGCATGTGGAATTAGTACAGGCTCAGCGCGTGAAATTGCGCCGCGTACTTCACCTGCTGGTGAAATGTGGAAGCCTGCAACCGCACCACCGACAGAGTTAACCGATTTCACTTTAGCGCCATAGGCAATTGATGAGATGCCCCACAAGGCGCGTGAAGAGCTAAAGAAAATATCGTTTGTTTCATATGGGAAGTGATACCACGCCGCTGAACTACACTCGATACCGCTACCTTGAACAAAGGTTAACGCATCAGCAAAGCTTAGATTCGCTGGTACATCAAAGAAACCTTCTACGCGGTGCTCAGTAACAATATCTGCAAGACCTTGTAGGACCGTTGTATCAACACAACCAAGCGGAATAACCGCGTTAAAGTCCACAATGGTATTCATTGCTGCGCTTAGAGCTGCATCATAATCAGAGGCATTTAATGCGTTTAAGTTACCGCGTGTACCACCAGCAAACGGCACTTCAGTTACACTTGTAAATGCTGGTGTTTCAGCAAACGAATCAGACAGCTTGATACCTAGCACTTTAGATGAGCCTAGTTTATCCGCGATAAATGCAGAGTTACCATGCTCGTCTTTTAGTTCAGGATCAAAAGAAACTTCAAGCGATAACTGCTCTTTGTAGCCACCACCGACAATTGGCTTTTTAAGTACAAACTTAAAGTAACCAGCTTTACCAGCAACAGGTGAAATTGCGATAGTGCGGTCTTCAACGTCACCGTCTACCGGATAAACCACAAATAGCTCACCTGCTTCAGTGGTAATATCTGAATCAAAAGAGACTGAACGCGCTGTAACAACGTGCTCTTGACCTGCTGAAGCTGGCGCTTTGATTGATAGGACCGGACGTTTAGCGTCTGCTGCTACCACTGGTACAACAAAACCATCTGAAGCGGCTAGTGCTTCTTTTAGGTAGCGCATACACATTGCAGCAGTGCCTTTAGTTGGATGCAGTGGTGCGCCTAACTTGTCTTGATAGTTAGCACCATTAACAGATACAACCGTATTAGGCTCACCGCGTAGCGTAGGCATAACACCGATAAACTTAAATGCACCGCTTACGCTTGTTGAATTTGTGCCACTGGCATTAACTGTTGCTACAGAAACGGCTGATACCTGTGATACTGAATGAGGAATACGCATTATTTAGACTCCTTCGCTTTTGCTGCTAGGTCTGCGCTTTTGGCTTTTTCAGCTTCTAGCTCAGAGGTTAGTGTTTTGTTGGCGTTTTCAGCCTTGGTAAGCTTGCCTTTAGTAGCCTTTAATTGCTTATTAGCTTCGTCTAGCTCAGCTTGTAGCGCCTGAATTTGCTCCGCTTGAGATTGGTCCGAAGACTCAGCCGGACCAACTGGCGTAACAATGACTTTTTCGCTCGCTTTACCTACCGCAATTTGCGCTTGGTACTTGGTTAGCTCGTATTCGTGCTCACCGCTTTTGATTTCAAAGCTTTCACGACCAGCAATAGGAATGGCCTTACCTTTGTTATCAATTTTGATTTTGATTAGCTGTTTCACTGTGTTTTTCCTAAAAGAGCGCACTCAATGAGTGCGCAAAGTCCAAAGGGAAGGGTTAACCTTGTACTGGTGCTGCCTCAGTCAACTCAAACATGCGGAAGTAGTTTTCACCGCCTTTTGGATGCAGTTGTTGATAGCGAAGCGTTAGCATGGCTGTAGATTGCGTAAACTTCTTAGCAATAGATTGCGGAATGAATGTAGGCGGAATCGCGTCACCGTTTACAATGCCAGCCTCAGAGAAGCTTTCACCGCGCCCATACGCAAGCGCTGACATTTCACCGAATTTCACGCCTGCCATTTCTACATCGTGCGGTACGCGGTACACCTTATACATACCAAATAGCTTACCTACGTATTGAATACGCGGCGCTTCTTGATAGTTAGGTGCTTTTTCAAAATATTGCGCTGGTAACTGAGTGATAAAATGGATTGCACGTTTACCGAAATAAACGCCTTTTACACCTGATTTCTTGGTCGTATTAAGAATGTCAGTACCAAGCTCACCTAAGAAACGCGCAAGTGTCTTCATGTGCTCTTCTTCTGTGATACCGTCCGGTGCTGATACAGGGAAATTCTTAATTTCATGCGCATGAGCGGCAAACATAGCCAATGCTAGGTTAGTTTTGTCTTTATCATCTGCAATCAAGTTACGCTGTTGCTGGTGCAGGTTAGAGCGCTGGTCATAACCAAGCTCGCGATCTGCGGTCCAGTAAGACTGTACGGTTGCACTTGCACCAATTGCGCACCAGAAAGGCTTTAATTTAACGCTTGATGCTTTGTTAATGATTTCAGGCAAAATGTCTGGGTTTTGCTCTAGGTCGTACTCAAATTGGAATGCTAGTTTAGTATCAACAGCAGGTGCAGTAGAGAATGCGATTGTGATTGTACCAGCGGCGTGATCAATAGAGCTGTTAGCTGTATCAACGGTTACACCTGCGGTATTTTCAATCGGTGAAAATGCATTCGCATTATCTGATGACTGTTTAGCAACAGGTTTGCTGTTTACAAAAATTGTAATAGAGCCTTCTGATCGCAAGCTTGCATTCACACCTAGATCCGCATTCACATCTAGCGTAAATGTTTTTGCCGTACCATCTGGCTTTTTCGCATCTGGTACAGCGTGTAGCTGATTCATTGATGTGTATTGTTTGAAACTCATACCATCAATTTTTTCGCCTTTAACGCGATCACCAAACGTATTAGCCGCTTCGTGGTGGATTTCAAAGATTTCAGACTCGTTTGCATCTGCTGGGATATAGGTTACGAGATCGCTGGTGGCTGAGCTTAGTAGCGTGGGAAGGATAATAGCGATAGTACGCGCACGAATTGGTACGCCTGCTGACGTGTCTAATGAAGCGTTAACGCTTTCAAACATCTGACCGCCTTCAACTTTGCCTGTCACTTGATTTGCAGCCATTAATGCGTTTGATAACACTTCATCTGAAGGCAGTTCGCCATGTACGTTTACATAGCCTTCTAGCGCATAGTTCCAAGCACCTAACACTGTGCCTTGCTCTTCAGGTGATAAACCTTCAAACATTTGGTGATCACCTGCTGCGGCAATCATGCTTACAGCTCGTTCTTGAAGGTTATCAATGCGCTTACCATCATGCATTGCACCGTTAATAAGCACGTTTTGTACGATGGCGGCACGTTGAGCCTGCTCATTTAAAGCAGCGGAATATTTTTCAAACTTTTCAACATTCATCTGTTAATCCTAATTTGCGTTTAGATTGCCGCCAAAACGCGGCTTCAGTGTTGCAAATTAGCGCTAGATTAAAGCTTGGAGAAGTATGTTAGGAAGAAAAATTGAATTAAATCATTATAAAATTGCCACCAGCGACACCATTAACAATATACTCAGCATCACTTGATACCGCTTGCTCTACAGCACCGCAACACGCCTCTACCATTTCGTTGATCCGACTAAATGGCGCGTCCAGTTTAAAACCAGCCGAAGATAGCGCACCTTTGGCGTTTGCTGTTAAACCTGAGAATGACATTACAGGAAACGATCCACTGGTATCAGTCGGCACTTCGATAAACGCATTGCTAATGTTAGCAGCAACCGCTTTAGCTATGGCCTGCGGTAGATCTGCACCTTTGGCGTGTTCGCCTGAAAGTTTAAAGCTAGATAGATTGCCAGTGATAGCCGAGAATAGCGCACCTTCACTTACTCCTTCTATTTTGTACTTACTGCCAGCGTGAGGGTTTACAGCTACTTTTGCTGATGACTGAAGCGTATCAACCACACCTTTTGCAATTGCGTCTATCATTTCTTGTGACTTGCAATGCTCATTACCTAGATCAAAGGATAAAGCCCCTGCGATTGCACCGGATAAAGAAGAGGCTGAAAGCGCCATTGTTAAACTCCCAAAAAAAAACCAGCAACAAGTGCTGGTTTTTATCTCACATTTTCAACTTCAAAAAATAACCCAAAAAGAGCAAGTGTGGAGGCAACGTTCCAATGTCACCCCAAGCGCCGATAACCCCGACAGCGCACGTTTATTATGATTCCATAGTTTTGTTGTTGTGTAAAGTTGTTCGGAAGAATTTATTTTGCCGCAATCACTTTGCTTGATACGTCCGAGTGAGGGCTACCAGTATAGGCACAAATACACTCACCAGTTACCACGCCTGCACCTTGTAACAGCTTAACCATGCTCGCCTGCGCCACATCAAAGTCACCGTCAACGTTAAAGGTTGCATTACCTGACACCGTGATATTCAAACCGTTTCCAACTTCCATGATGTATTGATCATCAACGGTATGTTTGAACATGCCGATCACTTGATTAAGTTGATCGCCTTGCGTTGATTGAAAACCATTACCTTGGCAGTGTAAGACAATTTCACCGTCTTTTGAGATTTCAATGGCTGTACCGCTGGCCTTGTGTGTTGTCCGGTACGCACCTTCATGCGTCCATTCAATCAAAAAGCCATGTTGCGAGCTGATACGGTCTAATTTGCTTGCTGCGCTTGGTTGTGGCTGCTCATCAGTGCGTGAATGCTCATGCATCTGATCGCCTTGAAAAACCTCGTGCGGCAAGTTTGGTATTTCTTCAGGGGCATAGAAACAGCTACCCGTGATCACCGGAAAGCGCGTATCACCACATTCAAAGCGCACCCACACATAATCATCCACTTTGACAGGGGAGTGATCACCTTCATTGGCTCTTGCGCCAACAGGTAGTTTATATTCGGCCCATGGCAATGATTCTACAGGAACATCTTTCCACTGCGGCAATAGCCTTATTTGCGCCTTTATCAAACCTTCAGGATGCTCCACTGATGTCACAATGGCCTTGTACTCAGCGTTTAACGGCTGTTTACTCATGTACGACTCCTGATGTCATTTGCAATAAATAAGAAAATCCGCGCTGGTGGTGTGCAACTTCAATGATAAATTGCTCTTCATCTACCGACTCATCTAATACTGAGTCTTCATTTAAGCGGTGCAGGACCAGCTTGGCTTTGTCTGCTGGTTGTATTTGTGTTGTGCCTCGCGCCATAAATTGCACACAAGGCGCTAAGTGTTTATTGATATGTTCGAGCTTGTCTTGTCCGAGCTGCGGAAAGGCAACATCATAACCATCAGTCTCACCGTAGACATAACCTTGTGCTTGATCCCACATGGCAGGATTAATGCGCTTCTTATTGGCCTGTAAATCACCTGAGTACAGCAATTTAACGGACCATGCACCGTGTTCTGCTTGTGTATTGTTTTGCTCAAACTCTTTTTCGATTGATTGACCTGCCAGCTCAGAATACGCAACCATGTTTAACGTGCCTCGGTTATAGTAAATGAGTGCGCCAAACTCTTTTGCCATCTGTTTTAATAATGCAGATCGCGTGTCTTCAGGGTTCAAGTGATACGTGCCACGACCACGTACACCACGCAAAGAAACATCAACATTAGGCATTAATGCGCTGATCACTTGGTCCGGTGAACTATCATTAAACAGCTCTGCACCACTGGCAGGCTTTTTGAGTTCATACACATCTTTTTGCAGACACTCAACTAATACGCGCTTATCATCTAACTGCTTAGGTTTCGCTAGGACTACAAACGTTTCTGTTAACTCTTCACCGTCCGGCATTTCAACGTCACCCATACGGGTCTCAATCTCAGTCTCAAAATCAATGCCGTATTCGTTGCGTATATCCGCGTCATAATCGCTAAACAACAGAATTAAACGCGGATAGTTAAGCGTACAGCCTTCAATGTATGTAACCTCTGACACGCGACTAACTGGAATATCGCCACCAGCGGATAGTGACTGTAAAAATACGCTATCCATGTACTTTGCCATCCATAAACGCTTTACCAACCTTAGAGGTCGCTTTTACATGTCTACCTCTAGATTGCTCCGCTGTTACTGTGAACATGGCGTGTGCTGCGTGTAGCTTTCCAGCATCACGCGGAATTGATGCGCTGGCAAAACTGATTAGCTTAGGATCGTTAACTATCACTTCAAATGTTGCGCTTAGGTCTGAAATTTTGCTTTTTGCTTGGAAGGCACATTGACCTAATTGAAAGTGCGCCATAAACGCATTCGATAGGCGGCTTAGGCTAAAATTCTCAAAGCTCAAAATAAATAAATGGTAAGTAAGCTCAACAGAGTAATCATCAATAGAAAGGTGCTCAAAGTTAGCAACATCAAACCTATTTTTAAACTTAACAGCATCACTTGGATTGATTGTAGGCTCTCGATAGAAATAAAGTACCGGAAGAGCGCGTTTATTAATTTTCTCTCTGGTTTCTTTTAGTGCATTATTGGTATCTGCTTCTCTGGCGCTTTTGTTACTCATGAGTTTACGCAAGAAAAGCTTAGGATCGTCATATTCACCTAAAAACAGTTTTTCGTTTGCAGGTGCGACTAAAAACTTGGATAGGTACTCTTCTTGTGGCTTTGGCTCAGTTAAGCGAATGTTGTTCGCTATTGTGTTGATAAAGTTACCCACCGCAAAATCAATGTGTTCTAGGTCTGATACTTCAAATGCGCCAAGTTCTTCAATCTCTATCTCTTGCCATTCAATCGTATTATCAATTCTCATCTATCTCAAAGCCTCCAAACGGTATGCAGGTAAAAATCATTGCTTCTTGAAAGTGTTTGTAAGGACCAGTTGAGGCGCTTTGAACGTACCACCAGCGATAGACTTGTTTATCGCCTATTTGCTCAGGGTACATGAGCGCTGC
The DNA here is from genome assembly GCF_022347805.1 of Pseudoalteromonas sp. Of7M-16. Classification (NCBI taxonomy): domain Bacteria; kingdom Pseudomonadati; phylum Pseudomonadota; class Gammaproteobacteria; order Alteromonadales; family Pseudoalteromonadaceae; genus Pseudoalteromonas; species Pseudoalteromonas sp. Of7M-16. The sequence continues at coordinate 69,959 of NZ_JAKRFY010000030.1, forward strand.
GCCTTCAGGTAAATGCACTGACAGCCTACATCTAAATATTTCAGTTTCACCAAACCCAAGGCTTTCACCATCATCAGCCACAAAATCAAACGCATCGCCATCGTTAGATTCAATGATTGAAATCGGAATAGGGGTCTTGTTGTAATCAACACCTTGCTTTTGTTCATCGACCATGCCAAACGTAGGTGTTTCAATGTCATTCACTGGTGCTTGGTCCTGCTCTTCAGGCATAAACGCAAGACCTTCAAATGCCAGTGGATGAATGGTAAACATCAGCTCCCAATCGGCTTTTAATTGCGCCGTTAGTGGCTGGTGGCCTGCACCTTTTACGCGATTAATCATTTAATAGCTTCTCTATGTCAGTCACACTTTTATTCATTTTTTTAGCCATGCCTTTAATCACAGTGTCGCGGCTTTGTCCGAGCGTATTCACAGCAAAATCAACGTTACTCTTGATTTGATTTATTAATGCACTGCGCTTCTCGTTTGCTAGCTTTTGTTTGAGCTGCCTAACTTGCTGCTGTGCTTTATCTGCTTGCTGTTTGTATCGCTTAATCTTACTGAGGCTGTCTTGTAGGTTCTTTCCAGCTTTGCCTTTAAGCGCTTTTTGCATAGCCTTGCGCCTAAGCTCATAGCGCTCAAAACCTGCTTGTGCTTTAGCGTGTTGCGCTTCAGTAATTACAGTGCTGCGGTTTTTTGATAGTTCTTTCTGGTCGCGTTCACCAAATGTCTTAGTTGAGCCTTTGCCGCTATCGGTGAAGCCTACTTGTGTAGCCTGTCTATCCATTTGCTTTGCGAGCTTTCTTTGCCAGATAGGGGATTGCAGCATTTGCGCGACTTTTAGAACGTGTTTACAGGCTGTGCCGATAAGCTTCGGATTTCGGACCTTTGGATAAGCTTGCTCTAAGTTGCGGCCATATTGATAACCGCCAACACTCGACATGTATCTAAACCAGTATTGATGCCTACCACAATCACAGTCGATTTTAAGTGAGCCTCGACAGGCGTTTTTAACCGCCTTTTGATAACCTTTCTCTGAGACTTCAGCCTCTTCCAACTCTTCGGCCCAATCTAATAGTTGGATTCTAACTCTATGCTCTTGATGCACTGAGCGGCTACTTGCTTGCACTCTGGCAATGACCACGTTGCCACGCTCAAGCTTTATCATGGCTGCGTTTTGAATGCCTAAGCCATCTTTGGATGTGTTTGAGGCGCGTTTACGGTCCTTTTCAGTAGAGCTGCCTATTAACTCGTTATAGGTAATGCCAGCACTACCACTGGTACGCTTTCTAAACTTTTTACGAAGCTCATCAAAGCGCTTTAAGTCATCTGCTGTAAACGCTGTGCCATCTTCTTTTTTGCCAAGCTTTACAAGGTCTTCAATGCTTTTTCGTTTGAGTGCTCGCGGCCTTAGCGTATTCTTGGCGCTTTGGCGATTATTGGCCTGCTCTCTGTTTACAGCATTAAAGACTTTAATAAACTGAGATTCGGATAAACCATCCGTTAAATAGCGACCATTGTTGTCTTGTGCGAAGGCTCTAGGCATTTTGACTCACTCAAATTCTAAGTGAGTCAACGTAGCGCTAGATTAAAGCGCGGTGAATAGCGGAGTGGGGGTTAGTTGCTATTCTTCAACAGTAAGCCAACGATCTAAAACTCTTCGACAAGCAATTGATGGACTTCATATTCAATGTCAGTGACAAGGCTAAAAAGCTCGTTCTGGTTTTTTAGCTCTGCGCCCTCGGTCTGTTTTAGCACATATTCAGCAAGCAACTTGCAGCTAGAAAGCTTTTCATTGCGCTCATGTATAACTTCCATTTGTTCGCCAATCAGAGCTTTGGCAAATTGATAGACATAAGGATTTAAGTCCATTTCACCATTTGGTTGCTCTTTTAGCTTAAAGCCGTTAGCTAGCGCTAGTTGTCTTATTTGTTCGTTTGTCATAGTAGCCTAATTATCAATTTAAACTTTTTGCATGATCATTTTGATTTGCTTATCAACTGAGATACACGCTTTCAAATAGCGAACTTTAAAACCTGATCGTGAAAACTGAATGTGCATTGTTTGCGTAAAAGGTTTCCATGGAATGTGCTTATCGCTCATGCTCGACTCTCAATTATTCCAATGATTAAATTTGCTCTTGAGCAACCGAATCAAGCGTTACCCGATCACCTATAATTTGAGTTGAATATGTAACCGAATATTCTGGCTCAATGGAAAATTTACCATCACACACATCGCACGTTTCCTCACCCTCTGGCACACCATCAGCGGTACACGGTTCGTATTCATTATCGCAATGAGGACATTTGATATTATCTTGACCTGAGTAATCCCACGAGCCGTATTCGCCACTCTCAATTTTTTCTTGAACGGCCTGTAATGCTTTTATTTTTGCAGCCAGCTTTTCCTTTGCTTCACATGAAGCGCACTGCCAGCCATGACGACCACCATAAACAGCTTCGTTTAGCTCACTGCGAGGAATGCCGCACGTCCTACAAACATTGTGCTTTTCACACTCTGAACCCATCCAGTTGCGAGCATGACCGCAACACTGAGCGCACTCATTAACCCACCACCAAACATTATCTATCAGTTGCGCCATATAATGCTTTTCTGGTGCTTCTATGATGGCGTCACAGCTATCTGGGTTGTTTGTCATGAAGTCATTGCCCTCATAACTTTTGCGCCTAAAAAAGTGCTTTCCACCTCGACAATAATCCATGTCTGCAAATAACCTAGAGTCTGCAATAGGCTCAACTAACATGACATCGAAATGAAAACCTTCAACTAAATCGCCTGCTTTCATAAATCCCTCGCTGATATTCCAATTGTTAGTGTTCTGATAAAAAGTTAGGTGAAACTGGTAGACCTTTAACCCAATCTTGTATTTGTATGGGCCTATCACCGTTTCTTTGTTTGACAAACCGAGTCGTACTAGCAAGGTGGCAATAAGTCTCACTTTCTTTAGATATACCGATACCTAAAATGCGCCAAACGTCACCGTTTTTACGGACTTTCATATCAATACTTAAAGTTCTGGTAGCCATTCAAATGTTTCCCAATGGGGCGCTAAGCCCCAACAATTAACTATTAATACCAACTAAGCGGTTTTTATTCATGCGGCGCTCGAAAGTACGACCATTGATTAAAACTTTAAACGTTACCGTTTTCGCTGTTTCTTTCACCTTTTCGATAAGCTTCTCAGTTGCGCCATAATTCCAAACAGTTACATCACCCACTTGTAAATCTTCTGCTCTTTTTGCTTTAGCATAACCAATTGCCTGTAGTCGTATAGTTTCCATTTTGCGCCTTTTGTTAGTTCATTTAACTTATGTACTCATATTAGTTAAATTGACTAACTTTAGCAATAGGTAAGAGTAATATATTTTAACTTTTTTAATCTTTTTCGTTAAATAGACTAACAATATCAATTAATTTTGAAGCTTGTTTTTCAAATGCAATTGCTTTGATTGCATCAACGTATAAAGGATCAACCTTTTCGGCCTTGCAGCAATTACCAATTGTTTGACGAACTACACCCCAGCGCTCACCTAAGCTTGTTTGGTTATAGCCGTTGTCTTTCATCAGCTTTTCAAATTCTTTGCCTGTCATTTACTCTTTACTCCGAGTGCTGGCACTGACTTATATAAGCTGTTCAGTGCGTCAGTTAATTTTTGCGGATCAGGAATTATGTACGTATCGGTCATTTCGTCGCTAACGTGACCGATTGCCATTTGTATAACATCATAAGGAACGCCAGCGTCAGATAGTAAGCTTGCTGTGCTTTTACGGCCTGAGTGACTAGAGCCTTGATAAAAGCCGCAACCTTTAAATAAGTTTCTAACGTAGTTCTCCATGCTTGAGCAAACTAACGTTTCTTTTGGCCCGTCTTTTGTTTGATATTTTTTAACGTTAAAAGCCAAAGTAACCCAGCGTTTACCGCGCTTGGATAAAAACAAAGGGCTATCACCATTTAGACCGCCATAACTGCCATCGCTTGATAGCATTGCTTTGTCGGCTATACGGCGATCACGCCATGCCAAAAGCGCTTTTCTTTGCTGTTTTAGCACAAGCGCACAATCACGGCTTTGACCTGTCTTTGTGTATTCGGCTTTCATTCTGAAAATAGATTTAAGTTCACCAGATGTGGTGAAAACGTCTTTAACGAGCAATTGGCAAGTCTCACCAATGCGAGTGAGCGAACCGAATAAAAACCAAATTAAAGCTACATTTCTCTCGGCTGTATCACCTCGATTAGCATTCGCCAGTATGTGCTTGAGCTGTGCTTTGCTTTCTATCTTGCCTGCACCTTTCTTGCTGGCTTCAAGCCGCTTAACTGCATCAGAAACAGGCCGCTTTCTAACAGGCTTATGACCTTTTACAAATGGCATACAACACCAAATTTACACCGTATTCCAATATAGTATATTAAATAACCGTCAAAAACTAGAAGTGTTGGTTTAACTGGCAATATTGGAATGGTGGGAAAAGCAAAACACCAAACATAAATTGCAGGCACAAAAAAGCCAGCGCTTGGCTGGCTCTTTTATTAATACCCTGCGTATTGATGGATTAAAGTTTGGTAATCCATCCTCTCATGACAAAAAATCATTAAGTAAATATTAAAATCACCATCAGTTTGCCGTATTTCATAGATAAAACGGTAGCCGTCTTTTATCAATTCTCGCACCTCTGGCGCATCATAATACTGACATGACTTACCACTTTCAGGCAGTATTTCTAATTGATCTATCCAGCTTTCAACGATGGATTTAATTGTATCTCGCGCTAAAGCTTCACCATCATGGTGCGCTTTATATTTAATTGCGTCTTTAATCTGTAATTGTGCGTTTTCTGTGATTTCAATATTTACATTATTCATTTGTTACCTGTGTTAAATGGAACTTAAAAAGTCACGGGCAGGTGCGGTTCTACCTTGCTCAATGTCTTTTCGTGATTGTAATAATAGCGCCATGAATGCCATTTTTTCTTGCTGACGCTGGTATGCTTCATGTGTTTGTACGACCAAAGACGATTTACCGTTTTGTGTCACAAATAAAGGACTAAAACCAAGCTCGTCAGGCAAGTTTGCCGCATTGGCTTTCATTTGGCTGATCGTTTGTACTCTCATACTCATTCACCTTTTATCTCCAATTTCTGCGGTCTATATTTAGACCACAAAACCAAATATAGACTCATTTAGACTAAAATGCAACCATCGAACCAAATTTAGACCATTAAAACAAACTAGCCCTTTGAATACTTGATGATCATCTGTCGAATATATGCCAATTCAGGAAATTTAAGCTTTGTGTTTGCTTCGATGTTATCGCGCTTATCTTCTCTGTGCGCCAAAACGTCCACCAGCCACTCTAGAGCGGGAGTTTTATAAACACGGTAGGAAATCAAATCAGCGCGTGAGACTTCATCCAGCGCAACCGTGTGCGGTGTTGTATTGATATTGCCAGCTCTTATATCTGCAATAATCTCTCGATACATACGGCCTCGTAACATTACATCTTCAATTAACTGGTCCGAATAAAGCTTTTTCTTGTCGCTGGTGGTTTGCATGATTATTGGCCTCGGTTTTGGATTGCGTTAAACATGCTCTCATGTGGTAATTCATCACCTTCATCATAAAAGCTATACATTTGCATTAGGTAGTTAGTTTGCAAGACATCTTGAGAGGTCATTGCGTGGACGCATAACAACATCAAGCGCGGCAAATCCTGAAGGTTTTTCCAGTCGATTTGATAGTAAGACTCGCCCGTATCTTTGACTCTATGGTTGATAAGCGAAGAGGGTATATCCCAATTGCCAGTGTTCGGTTTAGTCAATGCACCGGAGCTGCTTAGCGCATTCAGTTTTTTAATCGCACTATGAATAGCAAAAGCGCCATCATGCAATTTATCTTCTAGCGATATGTGATAACCATAGCCTGCCAGCGTACCAGTGGGATCATCAATAAAGAAAGTCGTGTTATTGTCTTGCCATCTTTCAAGCTTTGACTCTATCCATTCTTTAATTTTGGTGGTGCTGCGCGGTTTAGGCTCAGCATTCATGATGTGTATTGCATCACCTTTCATTGCAACGGCGGCGGCGTATGGCTGCGAGCAGGACAGAGACAATACCACTGCATTATTAATAAATTTCTTATCACTCATAAAGCACCCAAAAAAAATGACGCGGTTAAGCGTCATTTTGTGCGTATAAAAACAAGGAACTGTAAAAAAGGAACTGTAAAAGTTGCAAATCACTAAGATCACTCAATTCACACATTCACTTTATAACAGTAGTTGCGTTTAATCAAGATGTTCGGAAGAATTAACACGCCAAGGCATTGCTTCACCGATTTTTTCATATACCAAGGTCAGTAGCGCTTCTTGTGTGCCATATTCAGCCTCAAACGCTGCTTTACCACCAAACGCGCCTTTTGCATGGACCGGAATAATTGGTCTGCCATGTTTGGCTTGTGCCGTGGCCTGCTCTTCTTTGGTTAACGGTGTGTCATGATGATGAGCGCAAAGCGGTAGCTGTTTAGCGTGTGCTAGTGGTTTGGTTCGTCCATCGACATGGTGTAAAGAAATCACCGGATTATCTATTCCCATCTGCGCACAGGCAATACAGCCAAGTTGCGCGATTTTATCAGCTAGGCGCTTTTCCTGTGCGGTTGGTGTTCGGCCTTTCATGCCTCTGGTGCTTTTTGGCTTCTTCACTTTTGGCGCACTGCGTTTAATTTCTTTAGGTTTAGCTTGCTTAGCTTTTTGCTTTTCAAGCTGACGCGCTCTAGCGGCCTGCTGCTGTTTGGCTTTTTTCTCATACATGGCCTGTCGATGTGCTGGATCTTGCCTTTTTTCACGCTGGCGCTGTATTTGTCTTTCTCTTGCAGCTCTGGCGCGATTACGCGCTTTTTCTCTGGCCGCTTCATCTTCTCGTCTAGTAGATAGCATTAGCATGTCACACCATGGCAAGAGGACGCGAATATCACAGCGGCGGCGTAGAGGACCACGGCGATAGTAAAAATCACAATTACTTGTGTCGTTGTATTATCTTTTTTCTTTTGGCTCATTACGCTGATCCTTTTGCTGTGCTTGTTTCTTGGTATTCATAAAGTGTGTACGCTGGCGAGTGCGCAAACGCTGCCTAGTAAATGGATTCATTGGCTATAAACCTCGCTGGTGTCTTCACACTCGAAGCCATGACAAACAAACAGTTTAGATAGGTTGTAATTAGGCATTTGCGACTTTTGTTTATTCAGTGCGTGTGTATAGCCACAACAAAACGCAAAAGGGTGGTTTGAGTATTCAGCATAATCAATAGAATTGCCGCGTTGTGCCTCTAATGCACCTGCTGCAAAGCTGACTAAGAAGTCATCACGGCGATTGAGTCTAATGTATTGCTCGCCTGCTTTGGTAATAATCAATGCATGGCCTTGCTGCTCCAATTTGGCGGCGGTTTGCTGGCAATATGGACCAGAATACAAGTCCTCAAAGCCATCATAAAGGCAGTTGTAGGCTGGCGGATTATCTATATCGGACGGTAAAGCCTCCATCAGTGCAATAATTAGCTTGAGTTGCTTTTTAGGTATTTGGCTCATCGGTTAAGTTCCTTTGTTTTGTTTGTTGTATTCTTTCATCAGCGTGTCATAGGCTCGCTGAAAGTCATCATCAGTCATTTTGTCTACAGTGCGTCTAGCTGATGTTATGCAGGGCTTATCGAATCTAAGCTTTACCCAGCCCACCAGCTTACAATCTGAAGACATCTTATTTAGTGAGATAGCCAGTTTTGGCTTGTTTCTATAAAATTCGGCGCTCGCTTCAACAACAAAGCCTTTGATTGGCCTTCTTGCTGTATTCATAAACCACCAAAATGCATCAGTGGCGATTTAGGTTTAATGCCGATTTCTTTAATGATGTGGCTCACGGCTTTTTCAGAGGTATTAAGCTTGTGACTTATCTCAGCAACGCTGAAATTGTTATTAATCATGTTGATCACGCGCTGGTGGCGTGATTGACGAATTGCCGTGAAGGTGTAAGCATTGAGGTTAATGGTGCTCGCTTTCGCTTTATCCTCATCCGTTAAATAGTAATAACTGACAAGGACCGCGTTATTTTTATTGCGTTTCACCTCTTTGGTAGACGGTATTTCAAAGCCAAGCTTTTTGCGTAGTCTTAGAAAGTCATTTTTAGCAGTGTAAGTGTGGTCCTCACCTAATAACCGTGTGATTTCTGGCAGTGATTTAGGTTTACCGTTTAAAACTTCTAGTAACAATTTTAGTCTTTCTGCTGTAGATTCTCTAAACATAGTAAAGGCACGTTGCTTCAAAACACCTTTAAATATGTTAATAAGTTTGTTCGGAAGATTCAAAGAAAATACATAAGTATTGTTGTTACATGTAATAATCATAGTGAACTCAGTTAAATAGGAAGTTGATTAAGATAAAAAGCCAAGGCTGAAGGAGTCATAGGCTTAACAGTTACGTGCTCAATGTCTTTATAGGGCGCGTCAAATTCAGGTGTTTTCTTGCATACAGTAACCGCTTTAGTACCATTAAATACCACGACATAACCAAAACATTCTAGCCAGTAATGCAAATCCTCAACCGTTGAGGATTTATGTTTACCTTGCTTAATATCAGCTTCAAAGTATTGCTGGTGGAGTAGGGTATACGCAAGATTCACTTTCGTTTTTTGGTCTGCTGGCGCGTGTAATGCAGGTGATACAATGCGTTTTATTTCATTAATCATCCTCTACACTCCAATCAATCGACTCAACATACGCATTCAAATCACTAGGTAGATCTGATGCAGCCAATATGCGCTCAAAGTGTTTCTGCCAATCTACAAGCGTCCAATTACTATTTAATGTGCGTTTATACGTGCAGGTTTCATTGAGTAAAGCTGCGAGTTTACCGGACCAATAATACTCACCTTCAAATTTGTCTAGGTCCAAGTATTCAGGTTTTATATTGTGCTTCACGCATACTGCGGTGACTATTTTTTGTTTTGTTAACCTCATTATCATTCCTTTTTCTTGCTCTATGAGTAAGGCTTAGCCTCGGTTTTTAAGTAACTTTGCGATACCTGCGTTTTTCATTTGTGCTTGCTTGGCATATTTCGCTGGCATTTTCGGGTCTTTCCAGCCACCGGATAATTGTATTTCAAAATTATCCATGCCTGCCTCTGCCATGGAGGACACCGCACCAACACGGCCTGAGTGCGTAGAATAACCTTCAGGATTCATACCGCATCGCACTAATACCTGTTTAAATGCATCGTAAAAAGTGCGGTACTTCATTGGTGTTTCTAACACATTGCCGCCTTTATTCATGGCCCTAAAAACATAACCGGACCGCGTACCGCTTTCTTTGGCCCAAAGCTGGTATAAATTCAGGCAATAATCAGAGAGATAACTGTATCCACCTTCACCGTCTTGGTCGTTTTTTCGTACCGGAATAAACAGCGTATTATCGCGTGTATTGATGTGCTTGTGCTCAATGGCGCACAGCTCAGAGCCGCGCAATAGGGCGCTGAAGCTAAAGTTTATCGCCAGTAAATCACGTAAATCTTTTGCCTTCGTGATCTCAAAGTTTGCATTGATGAACTCTAAATCTTCAATTCTCAAAGGTGCTGCTTGCTTTTGTGCTTTTGGCTTGGCGCGTAGCGTTAAGTCTACATACTCTTGAACAATCTTAGAGACTTGGTAGGGGTTCGGGATCTCCATCACTTTCATAACCACGGATAACGAGGCCAAACGCCTATCAATGGTGGCGCGTTTTAAATCAGAGTTTGCCAGCTCATCGACATACGCGGTGTAGGTCTTCTTTGCCAGCTCGAAATCAGAGGTAAAACAAGGCAGGTTAAACCTGTCACAAAATATCTGATAATCTTCAATATCGGACAAAATGGCGCGTTGTGTATTTTTCGGCTTTTTAGCCAAGACAAACTTCCAATCTCGAAGGTTCTTAGCTGCTTTTTGAAACTGCTCAGTACCAAGTGCCAGCTTATCTATGACGATTAATTGACTCATAACTTAGCCTATTATTTAACCCGTTCATCAATATTTTTAAACTTTTTGTGTGGCGGAATAACAATAGAGCAGGGCTTTTTTAATTCGACCACCTCACACGCGGTTTTCATCAGTGATTTTTGAGGCGCGTTAATCGTCTGTTTCTTATCCAATACATCTAAAATAAAATTGTATAAATGCATACTCATATCCCAAAAAGTAAAAACAAAGCTGATTTAACATATTTAAACTTGTTAGGAAGATTATACACAGTGATTTATAAATAGCCACAGATAAGCCCACTTATCTTTGGTTATTTATAAAATAGGGCGCGGAATCGTTTCTCGGTGAAGTTTTTTAGTGAATTTCAGGCATAAAAAAACCGCTTGGATAAAAGCGGTTTTTTCTGGCGTATTAAATGCGATTAGCCACCTGTTTTTAAAACTGGCTCTTTAATTGGATCAGGATCAATAACAGATTGCTTCTTAGGCTTTTCGTATGGATCGCCGCCTTGGTTGCCACCACCAGCGATACCACCAATAACCTTCTTTAATTCATTTTGAGATAATACTTTCATAATACGAGTCCTGTGCTGTGTTAACTTGTCAATCCTTAAATGGATCTACTTTTAATCGCCTACCAACAAAACCATCCACGGTCATCGTAAGCAACGCAAAGGTTAAAGCAACAACTAGGCCAAGCTTTGCATAAGGGTATAATTCATATACAAAAACTGTGAAAATACGTAAATCTTGACTTAATCCAATGGCGCTTGGATTTCTCAATATATGCTCTACTGCCATGGCAATATTGCTGAATATAGAAAACATAAACATCATGCGGATAAACGCTTCTTGTTTTGCATAGCCAAGGTCCGTACAGACACGATAGAGATAACTATTTGACTCTGCCTTACAAAAAGCTGTCGAGATTTTGACTCCAACTCTCAACCTATACTTTAGTAAGAATATTGCTGCCAGATCAGACAACGTATATGCAAATTGATGGGCCAATACAGAATTTGGTAAGTACGGCTGAAATATAAACATGTCCACCATGGACAAGGTAAATAAAACGCCAACTATCCAGATGCGAAGCGCATCTTTTACATTCAGACCGACTACAATAAGCATCGCTGAGAAGTAACAGACCACAACATAACTATAAATTTTGTTGAAATCTAAACTCTGAACTGCACTGCTGATGAACTCTAACATTTACTTGTCTCGCTCTTGCGCCTGTAGCGCCTCCATTACCACGCTTTTATCATCACGCGATAACTGACCGAACAGCTTTAAGAAGAACTTCACGGTAAACTGCGCAAAGCCAGCCCCGCTACTGTGCTTTCTTTGTGCTTCAAGTAAAAGCTCATACTCTGAAACGTTAGGCTCACTGGTTAATTCTTCGTCTTCCCAATTTTTGACGGTTTGGTAAGACACGTTTGCGATTGCACCGAATTGCGCCAAGCTTAAACCGAGGTTTTTCCTTATGGCGGCTACGTTTCTCGACACTTGTCGAGTGCGAGCTGTCGGTACTCTTTTTATACTTGCCATCACTTTAATCCTTAGCGATACAATAAAGTTAATTAATATAAGTTAAAAAAATGTTCACAAAATGCTGAATTTCAAATTTTTTTGAATTGCCCTTTGATAAATTGCTCCAATCAAAGGAACTTGACACATTTTGTATGAAACTAAAGAATTTATCAATTTTTAAGCGGTTACATGTACCAAACAACAAAAAAGCATTAGAAA